>JBHJND010000660.1:0-2952 GCA_048497655.1 Caballeronia novacaledonica | reverse complement strand
CTCGCTTACCTCGGGCCTGCAATCGGCCCGCAGCACTTCGAGGTCGGGCCGGAGGTGCTGTCGGCGATGACCGAGCGGCTGCCGCGGGCGGTCGAGGCGTTCCGGCCCTCGGGCCGGCACAAGTACCTGTGCGACCTGTTTGCGCTCGCGCGGCAGGCGCTGGTGCAGGTGGGGATCACCCGGGTCTACGGCGGCGCACACTGCACCTACGGCGACGCGACGCGCTTCTACAGCTACCGGCGCGACAAGGTGACCGGCCGCCACGCGGCGCTGATCTGGATCGAAGGCTGAGCGGCGGCCGGCGGAGCCGGGCGCGGTGTTTGACACTCGGCCGGCGGCCTGTGGACAATGGCCGGCTGATGCCGTCGGCCGATCGCGCCGGCGCTGCGGATCGACGATCCACGGGCGAGATCGAAAAAGGGGTCCCATGGCAGGGCGGGCAGGCAAGCGGGCGGCGCAACCGGCACGGCGGACGAAGCGGACCCGCGCCGGCGAGGAGCCGCTGGCACCGGCCGCCGCGGAGCCGTCCGCGGCGAGCAACCCGTGGCTGTCGATGTGGACCAGCGTCGCGGAGTCGCTGCATGCAACGACGCAGCAGCAGCCGCCGGCGCAGTTCAGCGTCGACACGCAGCGGGTCGGCGACCTGCAGCGCCGCTACGTCGAGCAGCTGTCGGGCCTCTGGCGTGAGTTCATCGAGCATCCGGAGAAGGCGTCCGAGCCGATCAAGGACAACCGCTTCGCCGACCCGGCCTGGCAGGGCAACCCGCTGGCGTCGTTCTACGCCCGCGCCTACCTGCTGAACGCCGACTTCATGAACCGGCTGGCAGACACGGTCGAGACCGACCGCAAGACCAAGCGGCGGGTGAAGTTCGCGGTTACGCAGTTCGTCGACGCCGCCTCGCCGTCGAACTACCTGGCACTGAATCCCAAGGCGCAGAAGACGCTGATCGACAGCGGCGGCGAGAGCCTCAAGGCAGGCATGGTCAATCTGCTGAAGGACATGCAGAAGGGCAAGATCTCGCAGAGCGACGAGTCGGCCTTCGAGATCGGCCGCAACGTGGCGACCAGCGAGGGCATGGTCGTCCACGAGAACCGCCTGTTCCAGCTGATCCAGTACAAGCCGCTGACGCCGAAGGTGCGGGCGCGGCCGTTCCTGTTCGTGCCGCCGTCGATCAACAAGTACTACATCCTCGACCTGCAGCCGGACAACTCGATGGTCCGCTACGCGGTCGAGCAGGGCAACACGGTGTTCCTGGTGTCGTGGAAGAACCCGCACGAGCCCGAGCGCAGCCTGACCTGGGACGACTATCTCGAGCACGGGGCGATCGAGGCGATCCACGCCGTGCAGCAGATCACTGGAGCGAAGCAGATCAACGCGCTCGGCTTCTGCGTCGGCGGCACCATCCTTGCCTGCGCGCTGGCGGTGATGCATGCACGCGGCGAGGCTCCGCTCGCCAGCCTGACGCTGATGACCTCGCTGCTCGACTTCGAGGACGCCGGGGTGCTCGAGGTGTTCATCGACGAGGCGCACGTGCGGATGCGCGAGCGGCAGCTCGGCAAGGGCGGGCTGATGCCGGGCAAGGACCTCGCCAACACCTTCTCCAGCCTGCGGCCGAACGACCTGGTCTGGAACTACGTGGTCAGCAACTACCTCGAGGGCAGGCAGCCGCCGGCGTTCGACCTGCTGTACTGGAACGGCGACGGCACCAACCTGCCCGGCCCGATGTACTGCTGGTACCTGCGCAACATGTACCTGGAGAACAGGCTGCGCATTGCGAACGCGCTGAAGTGCTGCGGCCAGCCGGTCGACCTCGGCCGCATCAAGGTGCCGACGTACGTCTTCTCGGCCATCGAGGACCGCATCGTGCCGTGGAAGGCCGGCTATGCGTCGGCGCGGCTCATGCCGGGCGACGGCCGGCATGGCACGCGCTTCGTGCTGGGCGCGAGCGGACACATCGCCGGCTCGATCAACCCGCCGTCGAAGAACCGGCGCAGCTACTGGGTCGCCTCCGACACCTCGCTGCCGGCGACGGCCGAGGTCTGGCTGCACGACGCGAAGGAGATGCCGGGCAGCTGGTGGACCGACTGGGATGCCTGGCTGCGGCAGTTCGCCGGCGGCGAGAAGGCGGCGCCGAGGGCCTACGGCAGCTCGAAGTACAAGGTCATCGAGCCCGCCCCGGGCCGCTACGTCAAGGAAAAGGCCTGAACCGACCGGGCGGAGCACCGGCCGGCAACGGCCGGATCACGATGCGGCCGCCCCTTTCCGAGGAGACAACATGCAGCAGGCAGTAATCGTCGCCGCGACACGCACGGCGATAGGCAAGTTCGGCGGCTCGCTGGCGAAGACGCCGGCGCCGGAGCTCGGCGCAGTGGTGATCAGGGAGCTGCTCCGGCGCGCGGGCCTGGCGCCCGAGCAGGTCGACGAGGTGATCCTCGGCCAGGTGCTCGCGGCGGGCTCCGGTCAGAACCCGGCCCGCCAGGCGACGATCAAGGCGGGGCTGCCGGTGGCGGTGCCGGCGATGACCATCAACAAGGTCTGCGGATCGGGGCTGAAGGCGGTGATGCTGGCGGCGCAGTCGATCGCCAACGGCGACGCCGAGGTGGTGATCGCCGGCGGCCAGGAGAACATGAGCCTGGCGCCGCACGTGCTGATGAACTCGCGCGACGGCTTCCGCATGGGCGACGCGAAGATGCTCGACACCATGATCGTCGACGGCCTGTGGGACGTCTACAACAAGTACCACATGGGCATCACCGCGGAGAACGTCGCCAGGCAGTACGGCATCAGCCGTGACGCGCAGGACGGGTTCGCGCTGGCCTCGCAGGCCAAGGCGATCGCCGCGCAGGACGCCGGCCGCTTCAAGGAAGAGATCGTCGCGGTGATGCTGCCGCAGCGAAAGGGCGACCCGCTTGCCTTCGACTCAGACGAATTCGTGAATCGCAAGACCAACG
>JBHJND010000659.1:0-7417 GCA_048497655.1 Caballeronia novacaledonica | reverse complement strand
TCCGCCTCGCTGGCCAGCGCGCCGCGGTCGCGGATCAGGTCGACCTTCAGCGGCACGCGCAGCGACAGGGCGACCGCCAGGGCGACCGTGACCGCCAGCAGGAAGGCGCTGTAGACGAGCACGCGCGGCCTGAACACGCGTCGCCACATCGCTCGCGAATCGAGCCTGCTGCGCACCGCGTTGGTGGTCGAGTAGCGGACCAGCCCCTTCGGCGGGCCGACCTTCTGCATCGTGTGGTCGCAGGCGTCGATGCAGGCGGCGCAGCCGATGCACTCGTACTGCAGGCCGTTGCGGATGTCGATGCCGGTCGGACAGACCTGCACGCACAGGCCGCAGTCGACGCAGTCGCCCAGACCCAGGTCGCTGCGGCTCTTCTTCTTGCTGCCGCCGCCTCTGGGCTCGCCACGCGCCTCGTCGTAGGTGACGATCAGCGTGTCCTGGTCGAACATCGCGCTCTGGAAGCGGGCGTACGGGCACATGTACTTGCACACCTGCTCGCGCATCCAGCCGGCGTTGCCGTAGGTGGCGAAGCCGTAGAACAGCACCCAGAAGGCCGACCAGCCGCCGAACTGCAGGGCGAGCATCTCGGCGCCGAGTTCGCGGATCGGCGTGAAGTAGCCGACGAAGGTGTAGCCGGTCCACAGCGCCACCGCGATCCAGGCGACGTGCTTGGCCGCCTTGCGCGCGAACTTGCGCGCGCTCATCGGCTCGCGGTCCAGCCGCATGCGCTGGTTGCGGTCTCCCTCCAGGACCTTCTCGATCCACATGAAAATCTCGCTGTAGACCGTCTGCGGGCAGGCGTAGCCGCACCACAGGCGTCCGCCGACAGCGGTGAACAGGAACAGCGAGAAGGCGGCGATGATCAGGATGCCGGTCAGGAAGACGATGTCCTGCGGCCACAGCACCAGGCCGAAGATGTAGAAGCACCGCGCGACCAGTTCGAACAGCACCGCCTGCCGGTCGTTCCAGGTCAGCCACGGCAGGCCGTAGAAGACGATCTGGGTGATCCAGACCGTCGCCCAGCGCCACTTCTGGAACCAGGCCAGCCGCTCGCCGATCTTCGAGCGCGGATAGATCTCGACGCGCTTGGCGTACAGCGACTGCACGGCCTCGGCCTGCTTCGCCGCCGACGTCGCCGCTTCCTCCAGCCTCCTGCCTTCGTCGACAGCGTTCACTTCCGGCCCAGCCAACTGACGGCAGCGCTGCGCGGCGATGCCGCGCAGCGCCCGCCGGTCACTTCTTCGCCGGCGATGCCGACGCGGGCTGGCCGGGGTTGGCCAGCGAGTACACGTAGGCGGCGACCAGGTGCGTCTCGGCGTCGGTGAGCGAGCCCTTCCACGCCGGCATCACGCCGCTGCGACCCTTGGTGATCGTCTCGCTGATCGTCGCCACGGTGCCGCCGTACAGCCAGGGCTTGTTGGTCAGGTCCAAGGCACCGAGCGCCGGGTTGCCCTTGCCTTCCGGCCCGTGGCAGGCGGCGCAGGCGGCGAACTTCTCCTTGCCGCGGCTGGCGCGCACCGCGTCGTGCGCCGAACCCGACAGCGACAGCACGTAGTTCGCCACGTCCGTCACGTCCTCGGCACCGCCGACCGCCGCGGCCATCGGCGGCATCGCCGCCTTCCGCCCCTCGACGATCGTCGCCACGATCGCCTCCGGCGCGCCGCCCCACTGCCACTCGCTGTCGGTCAGGTTGGGGAAGCCGCGCGAGCCGCGCCCGTCGGAGCCGTGGCACTGGGCGCAGTTGTTCTGGAAGATGCGCGCGCCCATCTGGCGCCCGCGCTCGTCGGCCGCCACCGCCGGGATGTCCATCTTCAGGTACGAGGCGAACAACGGGCCGTACCTGACCTCGGCCGCCTTGACCTCGGCCTGGTGCTGGCCGCTGGAAGTCCAGCCCAGAATGCCCCTGAACTGCGTGCCGAGGCCGGGGTACAGGACCAGGTAGACGACCGAGAACACGACGGTGATGTAGAACAGCCACATCCACCAGCGCGGCAGCGGGTTGTGGAACTCCTGCAGGTCGCCGTCCCAGACGTGGCCGGTGGTGTCCGGGTCGGGGCCGCCGCCGACCTTGACCCGGCGCTTGCTTTGCGACCAGAGGAAGACGCCGCATCCCACCACCGACACGACGGTGATGATGGCGATGAAATAGTCCCAGAAAACGCTCGTAAAGTCGCTCATTCCCGGCGGCTCCCCAGAGTGCGGTCATGTTGCTCGTCGTCGGCGAACGGCAGGCGCGCCGCTTCCTCGAATCCCTTCTGGCTCTTGCGATGCCAGGCCCACCAGACGATGCCGATGAAGGCGGTGAAGGCGAGCACGGTGCTCAGTGCGCGCAGGTCGTTGACATCCATGGTCAGCCTCCCGTGCGCACGCTGCGCATCTCGACGCCCAGCCCCTGCAGGTAGGCGATCAGCGCATCGAGCTCGGTCCTGCCCTTGAGCTCCTCGGGCGCCTTGGCGATCTGCTCGGCGGTGTAGGGCACGCCGAGCTTGCCGAGCGCACGCATGCGCGCCTGCACGTCGACGCCCTCGACGCCGGAGGCCGCCAGCCACGGGTAGGCGGGCATGTTCGATTCGGGGACAACGTCGCGCGGGTTGTTGAAGTGCACCCGGTGCCACTCGTCCGAATAGCGGCCGCCGACGCGCGCCAGGTCGGGCCCGGTGCGCTTGCTGCCCCACTGGAACGGGTGGTCATAGACGAACTCGCCGGCCACCGAATAGTGGCCCTGGTAGCGCAGCGTCTCGGCGCGGAACGGCCGCACCATCTGCGAATGGCAGTTGTAGCAGCCCTCGCGGATGTAAATGTCGCGGCCGACCAGCCGCAGCGGCTCGTACGGCTTGATGCCCGCCACCGGCTGGGTGGTCTGCCGCTGGAAGTACAGCGGCACGATCTCGACCAGGCCGCCGACGGCGACGACCAGGACGATCAGGATGATCATCAGCCACGAGTTGCGCTCGATGAAGTCGTGTGTGAGCTTCATGGTTCTCTTTCCTCGCGTTCCGTGATCAGGCGTGTGCCAGTGCCGCGGGCACCGGGTCGTCGACCGGCTTGCCGGCCCGCACCGTCTTGTAGACGTTGTAGGCCATCACGCAGATGCCGACGAGGTACAGCAGGCCGCCGAGCAGGCGGATCGTGTAGAAGGGATAGGTCGCCTTGATGCTCTCGATGAAGGTGTAGGTCAGCGTGCCGTCCTCGTTGACCGCCCGCCACATCAGGCCCTGCATCACGCCGGCGATCCACATCGCGGCGATGTACACGACGATGCCGATGGTGGCGATCCAGAAGTGCAGCGTCACCAGCTTCATCGAGTACATCTCGCTGCGTCCGTACAGGCGCGGCAGCAGGTAGTAGATGGCGCCCATCGAGATGAAGCCGACCCAGCCGAGCGCGCCGGAGTGCACGTGGCCGATGGTCCAGTCCGTGTAGTGCGACAGCGCGTTGACCGTCTTGATCGACATCATCGGCCCCTCGAAGGTCGACATGCCGTAGAACGACAGCGAGACGATCATGAACTTCAGGATCGGGTCGTCGCGCAGTTTGTGCCAGGCCCCCGACAGGGTCATGATGCCGTTGATCATGCCGCCCCAGGAGGGCGCGAGCAGGATCAGCGAGAAGATCATGCCGAGCGACTGCGCCCAGTCGGGCAGCGCGGTGTAGTGCAGGTGGTGCGGGCCGGCCCACATGTAGGTGAAGATCAGCGCCCAGAAGTGCACCACCGACAGCCGGTACGAGTAGACGGGGCGGCCGGCGGCCTTCGGGATGAAGTAGTACATGATCCCGAGGAAGCCGGCGGTCAGGAAGAAGCCCACCGCGTTGTGGCCATACCACCACTGCACCATCGCGTCGATCGCGCCCGGATAGGCCGAGTACGACTTGGTCAGGCTCGCCGGCATCGCCATGCTGTTGACGATGTGCAGCAGCGCCACGGTGATGATGAAGGCGCCGAAGAACCAGTTGGCGACGTAGATGTGCGAGACCTTGCGCTTGGCGATGGTGCCGAAGAACACCACCGCGTAGGCGACCCAGACCACCGCGATCAGGATGTCGATCGGCCACTCGAGCTCGGCGTACTCCTTGCCGCTGGTCAGCCCCAGCGGCAGCGTCACCGCCGCCAGCACGATGACGAGTTGCCAGCCCCAGAAGGTGAATCAGGCCAGCCCATTGAGGAACAGCGGCGCCTGCGAGGTGCGCTGCACGACGAAGTAGCTGGTGGCGAACAGCGCGCAGCCGCCGAAGGCGAAGATCACCGCGTTGGTGTGCAGCGGCCGCAGGCGGCCGAAGCTCAGCCAGGGTATTCCCAGGTTCAGCTCCGGCCAGGCCATCTGGGCGGCGATGATCACGCCGACCAGCATGCCGACGATGCCCCAGACCACGGTCATGATCGAGAACGCCCTGATCACCCCGTAGTCGTAGGTCGCTGCAGTCGATTTGCTCATGTTCGTTGTTCCTCCGGGCCTCTCAGATCGCGACGAAACCTGCCTAATACCCCTACCCGTATCAAGGCTACACGAATCTTCCCGCCTATGCCCGCAGCGGGCGGCGGATCGGGACTGCGCGTGAATGTCGGGGGGATCGGTCGCTGCCGATCGTAAGCAGGGGTACCCGCCTACGCTTGATTCACATCAAATGCGGCGGCGCGCAAGCGCGTGCGCGCCACCGACATTTGCGCGGTGCCTACGGTTGGCGCGAGGCCGGCCCGTCGCCTTCTCCGGCGCCGCCCTGCGATGGTGCATCCTCGTCCTCGAGGATGCGCCGCCCCTCGCGATCGAGGCTGTCGAACTGCCCGCTCATCGCCGCCCACACGAGCAGGGCGCCGATGGCCAGGATCAGGACGACCGACAGCGGAATCAGCAGGTAGAGCGATTCCATTCAGCGCCGCGCCCGCAGCGCGTTGGCAACGACCAGCGCCGAGCTGGCCGCCATGCCCACCGCCGCCAGCGCCGGCGACAGGTATCCGAAGGCGGCCAGCGGAATGGCGCCGAGGTTGTAGACCAGCGCCCAGACGAAGTTTTCGCGCACGATGCGCATGCCGCGCCGCGCGCTGCGCAGCAGTTCGGCCACGTCGGCGGCGCGCGAGCCCAGCACGATGAAGTCCGCCCGCGCCTGCGCCAGGGCGGCTCCCTCGGCCAGCGCGATCGACACGTCGGCCTGCGCCAGCACCGGAGCGTCGTTGAAGCCGTCGCCGAGCATCGCCACGCACCGCCCGGCGCCCTGCAGTTGCGCCACCAGCTCGCGCTTGCTGGCGGGCGTCTGCTGGGCGTAGGCCCGCTCGATGCCCAGGGCGCGCGCCACCCGGTCGACGGCTCCGGCGCGGTCTCCCGAGACGAGCACGACCTCCGCCCCCGAGGCGCGCGCCGCCTCGATGAGCGCCGCCGCGTCGGGCCGCAGCATCTCGCCGAAAGAGAAGACCGCCAGCGCGCCCTGCCCGTCGGCCAGAACGACCGCGCTGTCGTCGCGTGGCAGCTGCGCCGCCAGCGCCGGCCAGCGGCGCGCCCAGGCGCTGCGCCCGGCGTCGCCGGCGAGCTCCAGTGCGTACTCGGCCTTGCCGATGCGCAGCCGCCGGCCGAGCACGGTGCCCTCGATGCCTGCCGACGGCGTGATCACCACGTCCTGCGCCGCCGGCACGTTGACCTTCGCCGCCGCCAACGCCAGCGCGCGGGCGAAGGGGTGCGCCGCCACCGCCTCCAGCGCCGCCGCCTGCGCCAGCACGTCGGCGCTGCGCAGGCCGCGCAGCGGGATCAAGCGCGTCAGCGTCGGCTCGGCGGTGGTCAGCGTGCCGGTCTTGTCGCAGGCGAGGATGTCGAGGCGGGCCAGCGACTCGAGCGCCGCGCTGCGCGCGGTGAGCACGCCCCGCTCGGCCAGCCGCGACTGCGTGGCCGCCAGCGCGGCCGGCGCCGCCAGCGACAGCGCGCACGGGCAGGTCGCCACCAGCACCGCCACCGCCGCCGGCAGTGCCTGCGACGGATCGACCCACCACCAGCCGACCACCGTCGCCGCGGTAACACCCAGCACCACCCACAGGAACGCCACCGCGATGCGGTTCGCCAGCTCGACGATGCGCGGGCGCTCGCGGCCGGCGTCGTCGACCAGGCGGCGCAGCGCGGCCAGCGACGTCGCCTCGCCGGCGCGGGTCACCCGCACCACCAGCGGCTGCTCCAGGTTGACGCTGCCGGCGAGCACCGGCGCGCCGTCCTGCTTCTCGATCGGCGTCGCCTCGCCGGTCAGCCAGGCCTGCGACACCGACGAGGTGCCCTGCAGGATCACGCCGTCGGCCGGCACCGTCTCGCCCACCGGCACCAGCACGTGGTCGTCGACCACCAGCTGCTCGGCGGCCACCGACTCGGTGGCCAGCGAGGCCGGGAAGCCGCGCAGCCGACGCGCGGTCAGGCGCGAGCGCCGCTGCGCATCGTCGAGGTGGCCGCGCGCCACCCGCAGCGCGCGCGCCTGCAGCCAGCGCACGCCGAGCACCAGCGCGACAAACATCGTGATCGAGTCGAAGTACACCGGACCGTGCGCGGTCAGCGTCGCCCAGGTGCTGGCGGCGAACGCAGCGGCCAGGCCGAGCATGATCGGCAGGTCCATGCCGATCGGCCCGGCGCGCAGCTGACTCCAGGCGCCGCGCATGATCGGCACCGCCGAGAACAACATCACCGGCACCGTCAGCACCAGCTGCGCCAGGCGCAGCAGCTGCTCGATGTCGGCCGGGATGTCGCCCGCCTTGGCGACGTAGGCCGGCACCGCCAGCATCATCACCTGCATCATCATCAGCCAGGCGAGCAGCACGCGCAGCAGCTCGATGCGGCTGCGCCGCGCCTCGCTCCTGCCGCCGACGTCGGTGCGATAGCCGGCCCGCTCGATCGCCCGGCGGATGCCGGTGGCATCGATGCGCTGCGGGTCGAAGCCGACGTAGGCGCGCTGCGCGGTGAAGTCGACGTGCGCGCCGGCCACGCCTTCGGTGCGCCGCAGCCGGTGCTCGATCAGCAGCGCGCAGGCGGCGCAGACCATGCCGCGGATCTCCACCTGCGCCCGTGCGCCGGCGGGAACGTCGCGCCGCGCCGGCCCCTGCGCCAGCGAAGCCTCCAGCGCCACCCGGTCGGCGTCGCTCGCCCTGGCCAGCTGCAGCTGCTCGGCGATGAAGGCGCAGCCCAGGCAGCAGAAGTCCTGCTGCCTGCCGCCGATCGCGCGGCTGACGATCTTCAGGCCCGCCAGCGAGTCACCGCAGTGGGCGCAGGCCAGCGCGCCGCTCGTGGGAGCGTCGCCCGGCTGCTGGGCCTTGCGGATGACGGGGGCGGCGGGCATGGTGGTCGGGACGGGGGACGAGTAGCGTACACAAGCGGCGCAGGACGAGCGTGCTGCCCGCCGCCCTTCTCGATCACTGAAGCCGGCGATTGCCGCAGAACAAGTCGTCGTCGGTTTGATC
>JBHJND010000658.1:0-3415 GCA_048497655.1 Caballeronia novacaledonica | reverse complement strand
CACCAGGAGTACTTCCGCCACAACCCGGCGCAGGGCTACTGCATGATGGTGGTGTCGCCGAAGGTCGAGAAGTTCCGCCGCACCTTCGCCGCGAAGCGCAAGCCGCGGCCGGCCTAGCCGCCGGCGCTGTTGCCTCGGCGCCGCCGGCGCTGCACTGCAGCGACACTGCGGGCCGACATTGGGTTACGGTAGCGCGCTGCGAACCGGCATCCCGACGGGGGCCGCCGGCGGCGACGGACCCGGCAGCCAGACCGGGCCGGCGCCCGCCGCCGGGCAGGTGCGCGGTACCCGAACCCAAGGAGGATCTATGACGACAACGAAGCGCTGGGCCGCGGCGGCCGCGCTTGCCATCTTCGCGGCAGCGGGCGCGGTGGCGCAGGAGATCAAGATCTCCCACCAGTTCAAGGCGAACGCCGACGCGCGCGACATGGCCACCCGCGAGTTCGTCAAGGAAGTCAACAAGCGCGACCCGAATCTCAAGTTCCGCATCTATCCGGCGCAGTCGCTCGGCATCAAGCCGATCGCGCAGCTCGACGCACTGCAGAACGGCACGCTCGAGATGGCGGTGTTCCCGATGTCGTACGCGGTCGGCAAGGCGCAGGAGTTCTCGATCGTCATCATGCCGGGCACCGTGCCGACGCTCGAGCATGCGATGAAGCTGCGCGGCACGCCGTTCCAGAAGAAGCTGCAGGACCTGGCGCACGCGCACGGCATCCACATCGTCACCTGGTGGTGGACGCCCGGCGCCTTCGCCACCAAGGACCGCGAGATCACCGGGCCGAAGAGCGTCGACGGCCTGAAGCTGCGCGCCGCCGACCCGACCTTCGAGTCGATGCTCAAGACGGCCGGCGCGTCGGTTCTGAACATGCCGTCGACCGAGATCTACCCGGCGCTGCAGTCGGGCGTGCTCAACGGCACGCTGACCTCGGCCGAGACCTTCGTCAGCATGCGCCTGTACGAGCAGACCAAGCTGGCCACGCTGCCGGGCAGGTACGCACTGTGGATGCTGATGCAGCCGCTGGTGATGTCGAAGCAGCACTGGGACAAGCTGACGCCGGCGCAGCAGAAGATCTTCGAGGAGGCGGCGGCCAGGTCGGACGAGTACTTCGTCGGCACGCAGCGCGAGGCCGTCGCCGACATGGAGAAGGCCTACAGGAACGCCGGCGGCAAGGTGCGCGAGATGACCCAGGCCGAGTACGACCAGTGGCTCGCGCTGGCCAAGGACACGGCATGGAAGGAATTCGCCGCCCGGTCGCCGGCGGCCAGGGACCTGCTCGACGCGCTGCTGGCGGTCAAGTGACCGTCGCGGCCTGCGCGGCGGCCCGCTGATCCCGGCGACCCGCCATGCTTCCTTCCTTCGTGCGGGCGGTGTTCGGGCTGAGCACGGCCTGCGCCGCCGTCGCCGCGGCGATGCTGCTCGTCGCCGCGCTGGTGATCACCTGGAGCATCGCCTACCGGGCGATGGGCGGCTCGACCTACTGGGAGATCGAGTTCTCCGTGTACATGATGGTCGGCTCGCTGTTCCTCGCCTCGCCGTACTGCCTCGCCACCCAGGGCCACGTCGGCGTCGACCTGCTGTCGCACTACCTGCCGCGGTCGGCCGCGCGGCCACTGGCAATCGTCGTCGGCCTGCTCGGGCTGGCGGTGTGCGTCTACCTCGCCTGGTCCGGCGCCGAGCTGACGCTGCACGCGCTGGCCCGCGGCGAACGTACCGAGAGCGCATGGGCGCCGCCTAAGTGGCCGCTGTTCCTCGCCATGCCGGTCGGCCTCGGGCTGACCGCCCTGCAGTACGTCGCCGACCTGCTGCGTGAGACGCTGCTCGAGGCGGACCGGCGATGAGCGAGCTGCAGATCGGCGGGGTGATCCTCGTCGTCACGCTGGTGGTGCTGTTCTCCGGGCTGCCGATCGCCTGGGGGCTGACGCTGGTGGCGGTCGGCTTCCTGCTGCTGATCAAGGGCCCGGCGAGCCTGGCCAACGTGCCGATCCTGATGATGGACGAGCTGTCGTCCTTCGCCCTGCTCACCATCCCGCTGTTCGTGCTGCTCGGCGCCGCCATCGGCGCCTCGGCCGCCGGCAAGGACATCTACGAGTCGCTGCACCGCTGGCTCGACCGCGTGCCCGGCGGGCTGGTGATCGCCAACATCCTCGCCTGCGGCGTGTTCTCGGCGATCTGCGGCTCGAGCCCCGCCACCGCGGCGGCGATCGGCAAGGCCGGCGTGCCGGAGATGATCAGGCGCGGCGTCTCGCCGGCGATGGCCACCGGCTCGATCTGCGCCGGCGGCACGCTCGGCATCCTGATCCCGCCGTCGATCACCATGATCCTCTACGGCCTGGTGACCGAGACGTCGATCGGCCGGCCGTTCCTCGCCGGCGTGGTGCCCGGCATCCTGCTGGTGGTGATGTTCTCCGTGTACGCATGGCTGGCCACGCTGCGCGCGCAGCGCGCCGCGCCGCCGGTCGAGCACGTGCGGTACACGTTGGCGCAGAAGGTCGAGGGGCTGGGGCGCGTCTCGCCGTTCCTCGGCATCGTGCTGGCGATCGGCTACGCGATGTACGGTGGGCTGGCGACACCATCGGAAGTGGCGGCGCTGTCGGCGGTGCTGGCGCTGGTGCTGGTGATCGTCATCTATCGCCAGTGGCGGCTGGCCGACCAGTGGCGCATCTTCCGCGAGACGGTGCGCGAGTCGTCGATGATCCTGATGATCATCGGCGCGGCGGCGGTGTTCTCCTACATGCTGTCGCTGCTGTACGTCACCCAGTCGGCGGCGCAGTGGCTGGTCGACCTGGAAATGAACCGCTGGGTGCTGATGCTGGCGATCAACGTCTTCCTGCTGGTGGCCGGCTGCTTCCTGCCGCCGGTGGCGATCATCCTGATGGTGATGCCGATCCTCACGCCGGTGCTGGAGGCGGCCAACTTCGACCTGATCTGGTTCGCGGTGATCCTCACCATCAACATGGAGGTGGGGCTGATCACGCCGCCGGTGGGGCTGAACCTGTATGTCCTCAAGGGCGTGGCGCCCGAGGTGCCGCTGCCTACCGTGCTGAAGGGCTCGATGCCGTTCGTCGCGCTGATGCTGCTGGCGATGGTGCTGCTGTCGGTCTTTCCGCAGATCGCGCTGTGGCTGCCCGGCCAGATGATGGGCTGAGCCCACGCGACGCCGGAGGCCGACTCGGGGCTCCCGTCGATCAGCCGCGGTCGAGCCCGTGCATGCAGCGACGGCTCGTAATGGGTCGATGACTCGCTGCCGCCACGACCGCTTTCCGGCCGGTGACTGCTTCATGGCGGCCGACTGAGGCCCGCGTTCGGCCACGGCTGCAGGCCCGACAGTCGAAAGTCCGGGTTCGCCGATGGCCGACCTCGGCGCGCGGCTGGCAGAAGAAAAGGGCTACCCGGCAGACCGGACCGGTATAACGG
>JBHJND010000657.1:0-2633 GCA_048497655.1 Caballeronia novacaledonica | reverse complement strand
GGCGCGGCGGCCGCCGCCAGCACGACGGCGACCAGCGCGGCTAGGGCAAGCAGCGGCCGGCAGCGAAACGCATTCATCGGTCAGGCACCTTGCGCAGGACGGTGAAGAAGTCGCGGTTGTCCGGGAAGGCGAGGAAGCGCGGCAGCAGCTCGTCGCCCTTCTGCTTGTCCAACTGCGACATGCCCTTGACCAGGTGCTCCACCGCGATGCGCCGGCCCTGCCGCGTGTAAAGGGCGAGATAAGTGTGCTCGAGCGCGTTCATGTCGAGGTGCATTGCGTAGCGGCAGCCGTAGGCCCGGAACACTCGCGCCATGGTCGGCGGCGTGGCGGTCGAGAAGTAGCCGTAGACGAGATAGCGTCTCGACTCCTGCTCGAGCAGGCAGGCGCCGGCGCGCAGGGTGCGCAACTGGCCCTGCGCCGAGCCCGACCAGTTGCCGGGCCCCCACTGCTCGACCAGCGCGCCGACGGCCGGCGCGCCGGCCGCATCCGTCTCGAGCAGCGCGACGCCGTTCTGCCGCGCGTCGCGCAGCCTTGCCAGCAGCGCCTCGTCGCCCTCGCTCCAGGTCTTCATGCCGACGGTGCCGTCGTTCAGCACGTACAGCGTCGCCAGGCCCGGCACCGGCGTGCTGAAGACCACGCCCTGCTCGGCGAAGCCGTAGTGGCTGCCGCGGTTGCGCTGCGCCAGCTCGCCCTGGCGGAAGGCGCCGTGCTCGCGCTTGAAGCCGCCGGTGAACGCGGCGACGGCGCGCGCCTGGATCGCCGGGCTCATCATGCCGGTGCGCGACAGCGGCGCGGCCGTGTCGATGCCGTCGGGCCCGGGCAGGCCGGGGCTGCGCAACTCGTCGCGCATGTGCGCCGACCAGCCCAGGCGCGGGTGGTCGGTGCCGAGCGTGAAGCCGAGGTCGAGGCGGGCGAGGTCGAACGCCACCAGGTAGACCAGGGCGTCGGCCTCGACCGCATCGGGACGCCACGGCCGTCCCGCGCGGGTAGCCGGCGTGTCGGCGACCGCTGCCGGCTCGACCACGCTGACGTAGACGTCGGCAGCGCCGCGCGCGGCGTACCACTGGCCCAGCAGGACGCCGTTTGCCGCATCCGCCAGGTCGATGCCGAGCAGGCCCGGCACGACCGCACGCGAAGCCGACTCCGGGCGCACCGCCGCGGGCGGCGGGCCGCCGACGGCGCCTCCCGCCGACGGGCCGGCGGCCGCCGGCTTCGCCCGCTCCACGTACGAGTCGCGGAAGAACTCGCTGCGCACGAAGCCGACGATCTGCTCGCCGCCCCAGACGTGGTCGCGCAGGAACTCGCTGGTCGCTTCCAGCTCGGTGCGGCTGCCGCGCACCGGGTTGCGCAGGTACAGGCGGCCTTCGCACAGCGGCGCGAAGGGCAGGCCGGATCGCCGCGCCCTTTCGAGCGCGCCTTCCGGCTCGACGGACAGGATCGCGCAGCGCGTCGTGCGGCCGTCGGCGGTGAGGTCGAGCGAGCCGGCGCCGGCCGCGTTCAGCTGCAGCTGCTGTCGAGGGCTGGCGTTCTCGAGGTGATAGCTCGCCGAGCGCCGGCGCCCGGCGTCGTCGAGCGTCAGCACGAACCACGCGTTGACCGCCGGATTCAGTTTGACCAGCGTCGCTTGCAGCGGCCCACCCGCCTGCACCGTCACCGTCGAGGCCTGCCGCGAGGGCTGCAGCTCGACGATGGTGCGCGCGGTCGCGGCCGCCTCGGTCTGTGCGACGGACTCGGCGCAGACTGGTCCGAGCGCGGCGAGTGCCGCCGCCCAGATCCGACAGAGCCGGCTCGCCCGGCGCGCGTTCATCCTGCCCTCGCCCAGGCTCATGCGGCCGCCACGAACATCGCCAGCACGATCGCGCCGACCGCCAGGCTGTGCCGGTCCTTGAGGGCGAACATCACGGGATCGTCGCGGATCCGCCCTTGGCCCGCCAGGCGCCACAGGCGCTGCATCCAGTACAGCGTCAGCAGGCAACCGCCCCAGACCAGCCAGCGTCCCTGGTGAACGGCCGGCTCGGCCAGCGCGTACAGCGCCAGCACCGCCATAGCCGCCGCGCCGGCGACGCGACCCACCGCCGCGACCATCGGCGCATCGGCGGCCTGGTAGCCGTGCGACTGCGCCACGCTGTCGACCGGCGCGTCCGCCGGCGCCAGCTCGGCGTAGCGCTTGAGCAGCGCCAGGCTGAAGAACAGCAGCGTGCTGCAGATGAGCAGCCAGGCGGAGACCGCGATGCCCAGCGCCGCCGAGCCGGCGACGATGCGCAGCGTGTAGCCGCAGCCGAGCAGCAGCGCGTCGGCGGCGCGCAGGTCGTGCACGCGCAGCACGTAGGCGAGCATCAGGGCGACATAGGCGGCGAGCACCAGCCTGTAGCCGACCGGCAGCGCGGCCGCGGCGGCGATCGTGCCAAGCCAGAGCAGCGCCAGCACGGCGAGCGCGTGGGTCGCCGGGATCGCGCCGGCGGCGAGCGGCCGCTGCCGCTTGTTCGGGTGGCTGCGGTCGCGCGGCAGGTCGACCAGGTCGTCGAGCAGGTAGATCGACGAGGCGGCCAGGCACATGCCGACGAAGGCCAGCGCGGCCTGAGCCAGCGCCTGCGGATCGGAAAGCCGATGCGCGGTGACCAGCGGCACCAGCA
>JBHJND010000656.1:0-5766 GCA_048497655.1 Caballeronia novacaledonica | reverse complement strand
TGGCTCCTGAAGCGCGGATCGGCCTCGCCGACCAGGCCCTCGGCCGGCGGCACTTCCCCGCCGGCGAGCGCGCGCAGCGCGAAGGCGAAGGTGTCCTGCGTGCGCTCGGCAACGTGATTGAGCATTTCGCGCTGCTTGGCCGGCGCCAGCGCCAGGTGCATCGCCCAGTCGGCCCAGGCGGTGGAAAACGCCGTCGGCGCCAGCCCGGAGGTCATCTGCGCGACCTGCGCGCGGAACTCGCGGTCGAAGTCGCGGGTGCTGGGGGCGGATCTCTTCTTGGTGGTCATGGCGGGCCTTGTGGGCGAAGGGGTGAGCCGGTCGACGTGGTCCGGCCGGGGACCGGGCAGGGCGGCGCGGCTGCAGGGTCGCATTATCCGCAACGCCGGCCTGCGGCGGCGCGTCAGGCCGCCTCGAGGGCCAGAACGCCACCTGCAAGGGAATTGCTGCACCGCATCGGTGCGGACTGCCTGCGAAGCGCGCGCCGTCAGGCGTTTTGCCGCCCCTGCACGCCGCAAAACCGCCTGGCACGATCCTTGAGTGCATCTCCCGCGGCGCGGCGTGCAGGGGCTCGCCTGCCGAACAGAGTCCACGGGAGGGTAGTCATGCAACGCAGGCATTTCCTGCAGGTCACGGGCGCCGCGGCGCTGAGCAGCAGCTGGATCTCGGCCGCCTATGGCCAGAGCAAGACGCCGATCAAGGTGGGCGTGCTGCACTCGCTCTCCGGAACGATGGCGATCTCGGAAACGGCGCTGAAGGAAACGGCGCTGATGACCATCGCCGACATCAACGCCAAGGGCGGCGTGATGGGCCGGCCGCTCGAGCCGGTGGTGGTCGACCCGGCGTCGAACTGGCCGCTGTTCGCCGAGAAGGCGCGGCAGCTGATCACCCAGGACAAGGTCAACGTGGTGTTCGGCTGCTGGACCTCGGTGTCGCGCAAGAGCGTGCTGCCGGTGTTCAAGGAACTGAACCACCTGCTGTTCTACCCGGTGCAGTACGAAGGGGAGGAACTCGAGAAGAACGTCTTTTACACCGGCGCGGCGCCCAACCAGCAGGCGATTCCCGCCACCGAGTACCTGATGAGCAAGGAAGGCGGCGCCGCCAAGCGCTTCTTCCTGCTCGGCACCGACTACGTCTACCCGCGCACGACCAACAAGATCCTGCGCGCCTTCCTCAAGAGCAAGGGCGTCGCCGAGAAGGACATCGAGGAGATCTACACGCCGTTCGGCCACTCCGACTACCAGACGATCGTCGCCAACATCAAGAAGTTCTCGGGCGGCGGCAAGACCTGCGTCATCTCGACCATCAACGGCGACTCGAACGTGCCGTTCTACAAGGAACTGGGCAACGCCGGACTGAAGGCCAAGGACGTGCCGGTGGTGGCGTTCTCGGTCGGCGAGGAGGAACTGCGCGGCGTCGACACCAAGCCGCTGGTCGGCCACCTGGCGGCGTGGAACTACTTCATGAGCCTGAAGAATCCGCAGAACGACGCCTTCATCAAGATGTACAGGGACTGGGCGGTCAAGGCCAAGCTGCCCAATGCCGACAAGGTCGTCACCAACGACCCGATGGAGGCCACCTACATCGGCATCAACATGTGGAAGCAGGCGGTCGAGAAGGCCAAGACCACCGACATCGACCCGGTGATCAAGGCCGTCGCCGGCCAGACCTTCGACGCGCCGTGCGGCTTCAAGGTCAAGATGGACGAGAAGAACCACCACCTGTGGAAGCCGGTGTTCATCGGCGAGGTGCGCGCCGACGGCCAGTTCAACGTCGTCTGGCGGACCAAGGAGCCGATCCTCGCGCAGCCCTGGAGCCCGTTCATTCCCGGCAACGAGAAGAAGGGCGAGACGCCCGCGTAGCGGGCGCTGTCGGTGTACGCGACCGGCTGCGCGGCCGCACGTGCACCGACAGCGTTCTGATTGGCGGACCGCCCTTCGGGCGGCCGGGCGGGCGGCCCGATCACAACAGCCACGCGCCCCCACCCCGACCCTCCCCCGCGAGCGGGGGAGGGTGTCGGGACGCAGAGGCGGAGCATCCGCCGAGTTCGCACCTTATTCCCGGATTGCCGCGAATCCATGCAATGTCTCTTCCGCCTGATCGCCGTCGTGCTCCTTTCGCTGGCCGCGCCGGCGTGGGCGGCACTGGATCCGGCGGTGGTGGCGCAACTCGGCGCCGAGGACTCGGAGGCCAGGATCGAGGCGATCCGCAAGCTGGCGGTGTCGCAGGACCCGCGCGCGATCGAGGTACTGCGCGCGCTCGGCGACGAGTCGCTGGCGCTGGTCGACGGCGGACGGCGCGCCGTGATCGTCGGTGCAGGCAAGTTGGCCGACGCGGTCACCGGCGAGAGCCTTGGCGAGGCGCCGGCGAACGTCGAAACGATCGTCATCAACAACCGGATCCGCGGCGAGATCGGCTCCGCCATCGCGGCGCTGAAGCTCGGCAGCACGGACCGCGCCACGCGCCTGGCCGCCGCCCGCGAGCTGCAGGGCTCGGACAACGAGGACGCCCTGCCGATCATCGAGGCGGCGGCGCAGAAGGAAGGCGACGCCGAGATCAAGGCCATCCTTGAACTGGCCGGCGCGGCGCTCGCCATCCGCGCCGGCGATCCGGCGCAGCGCCTGAAGGCGGCCCAGCGGCTCGCGGCCAGCACCGATCCGCAGGTCCGGCAGATGCTGGCGACGATCGTCACCCCGGCCAAGGACGGCAGCTACGCCGAACCCGACCAAAACGTGCGTGCGGCGGCACAGGCATCGCTCGCCGCGATCAACGATGGCCTGCGTCGCACCGAGATGGCGCTGGCGCTGTTCTCGGGCGTCAGCCTCGGCTTGATCCTGCTGCTGGCGGCGCTCGGCCTGGCCATCACCTACGGGCTGATGGGCATCATCAACATGGCGCACGGCGAGTTCCTGATGATCGGCGCCTACGCGACCTACGTCGTGCAGGGCCTGTTCCGCAGTCACCTTCCCGGCTCCTTCGACTGGTACGTGGTGGCGGCGCTGCCGGTGGCCTTTGCGGTCACGGCAGCGATCGGCATGGCGCTGGAGCGGTCGGTGCTGCGCTTCCTCTATGGCCGGCCGCTGGAGACGCTGCTGACGACCTGGGGCGTCAGCCTGCTGCTGATCCAGGCCAGCCGGACGATCTTCGGCGCGCAGAACGTCGAGGTGGAGAACCCGAGCTGGCTGTCGGGCGGCATGCTGCTTTCCGGCGGCTACGTGCTGCCGTTCAACCGCCTGGTGATCATCGGCTTCGCGCTGGCCGTGCTGGCCGCGGTGTGGCTGGTCATCAACCGCACGCGGATGGGGCTGTTCGTCCGCGGCGTGACTCAGAACCGCGCCATGGCCAGCTGCACCGGCGTGCCGACGCACCGCGTCGACATGCTGACCTTCGGCCTGGGCTCGGGGGTGGCGGGGCTCGGCGGGGTGGCGCTGTCGCAGATCGGCAATGTCGGCCCCGACCTCGGCCAGGGCTACATCGTTGACAGCTTCATGGTGGTGGTGCTCGGCGGCGTCGGGCAACTGGCCGGCACGGTGATCGCCGCGCTCGGCCTCGGTGCGATCGCCAAGTTCCTCGAACCCTGGTCCGGCGCCGTGCTGGCCAAGATCATGGTGCTGGTGTTCATCATCCTGTTCATCCAGAAGCGCCCGCAGGGGCTGTTCGCCCTGAAGGGGCGGAGCGCCGAAGCGTGACCCGGCTGTTCCCGCTGCGCGTGTGGAGCGCCATTTTCGCGGCGGCGGCGCTGCTGATCGTCGTGCTGCCGCTCGCGCACCTGGCGCTGCCCGCCGGCCATCCGCTGCACGTCTCGAGCTTCTGGATCACGCTGCTCGGCAAGTTCATGTGCTACGCGGTGGTGGCGCTGGCGATGGACCTGATCTGGGGCTACACCGGCATCCTGTCGCTCGGCCAGGGGCTGTTCTTCGCCCTCGGCGGCTACGCCTTCGGCATGTACCTGATGCGGCAGATCGGCCGCGACGGCGTCTACAAGAGCGATCTGCCCGACTTCATGGTGTTCCTCGACTGGAAGGAACTGCCCTGGTACTGGGCCGGCAGCGATTCGCTCCCGTGGTCGCTGCTGCTCGTGGTCGCCGTGCCGGGGCTGCTGGCCTTCGTGTTCGGCTTCTTCGCCTTCCGCTCGCGCATCAAGGGCGTGTACTTCTCGATCATCACGCAGGCGCTGACCTTCGCCGCCATGCTCGCCTTCTTCCGCAACGACATGGGCTTCGGCGGCAACAACGGCTTCACCGACTTCAAGCGCATCGCCGGCCTGCCGATCACCTCCCCTCAGATGCGCACGGCGCTGTACGTGCTGTCGGGGCTGACCCTGCTCGGCGCGCTGGTGCTGGCCCGCTGGATCGTCACCAGCAAGCTCGGCCGCGTGCTCACCGCGATCCGCGACCAGGAGTCGCGGCTGATGTTCCTCGGCTACCGGACGCTTTACTTCAAGCTCTTCGTTTGGACGGTTGCCGCGGTCATGAGCGGCATCGCCGGCGCGCTCTACGTGCCGCAGGTGGGCATCATCAACCCCGGCGAGATGAGCCCCGCCAACTCGATCGAGATCGCCATCTGGGCGGCGGTCGGCGGTCGCGGCACGCTGTTCGGGCCGATCCTCGGCGCCTTCGCGGTCAACGGCGCCAAGAGCTGGTTCACCGTCGCCTACCCGGAGTACTGGCTGTACTTCCTCGGCCTGCTGTTCGTGCTGGTCACGCTGTGGCTGCCGCGCGGCCTGATGGGGCTGGCCGGCGCGCTGCGCACCCGCCTCCGGCGATCGACGGCCGAGGCGCCGGAGCCGCAGCTGCGGGAGGCCAGGCCGTGAGCGGCGGGGCGGTGATCCACGGTCTCGGCGGCTCGGCTGGCGCCGGCTACGGACACCCGGTCGACCCGGACCGGGTCGACACCTCGCACGGCCCGATCCTCTACCTCGACGACATCACCGTCAGCTTCGACGGCTTCAAGGCGCTGAACAGGCTGTCGCTGACGATCGACCGCGGCGAACTGCGCTGCATCATCGGCCCGAACGGCGCCGGCAAGACGACGATGATGGACGTCATCACCGGCAAGACGCGGCCGGACGAGGGCACCGCGTTCTTCGGCCAGACCTTCGACCTCACCCGGCTGCCGGAGACCGAGATCGCCCGGCTGGGCATCGGCCGCAAGTTCCAGAAGCCCACCGTGTTCGAGAGCCACACGGTGTTCGAGAACCTGGAACTGGCGATGAAGACCGACAAGCGCGTCATGCCGACGCTGCTGGCCCGCCTGTCGCCCGCACAGCGCGACCTGATCGGGCGCACGCTGAAGACGATCCGGCTGGACGGCAGCAAGGACCGCCTGGCCGGCGCACTGTCGCACGGGCAGAAGCAGTGGCTGGAGATCGGCATGCTGCTGGTGCAGGAGCCGGAACTGATCCTGCTCGACGAGCCGGTGGCCGGCATGACCGACGCCGAGACCGCCCACACCGCCGAGCTGATCCTCGAACTGGAGGGCTCGCACTCGATCGTCGTGGTCGAGCACGACATGGACTTCGTCGGCCGGATCGCCCGCAAGGTGACGGTGCTGCACGAGGGAGCCGTGCTCGCCGAGGGCGCGATGGCGCAGGTGCAGGCCGACGAGCGGGTGATCGAGGTGTACCTTGGGAGGTAGGTTCAGGGTGGGGTGCGCTCTCCGCCGCGCGGGCGGTTACTTTCTTTGCTTCGCCAAAGAAAGTAACCAAAGAAAGGCGAGCCTACGAAGGCGGTCGCTGCGCGACTACCCTGCGCTGCTCGCCGAGGCGGG
>JBHJND010000655.1:0-1566 GCA_048497655.1 Caballeronia novacaledonica | reverse complement strand
CCGGCTCCGTGGTGCGCGCAACGGATCCGCGCAAGAGGCGGCTAGTCGCGCTCACGCCGCCCTCCGGTCGAGCATCGCCTGCGCGATGGTGTTCACGTCGGTGTACTCCAGCTCGGCGCCGACCGGCACGCCGCGCGCCAGACGGGTGATCCGCAGCTGCGGATCGCGCCCGCGCAGCAGCTCGGCGGCATAGTGCGCCGTGGCGTCGCCCTCCGGCGTGAACGAGGTGGCGACGATCACCTCGCGCACCAGCCCGTCGGCGGCCCGCTCGAGTAGCCGTTCCATCTGGATCTCGCGCGGCCCGATGCCGTCGAGCGGCGACAGGCGCCCGAGCAGCACGAAGTACAGCCCCGAGTAGGCGAGCGACTGCTCGATCATCAACTGGTCGGCCGGCGTCTCGACCACGCACAGCAGGCCGGCGTCGCGCCGCGGGCTGGCACAGGTCTCGCAGACCTCCTGCTCGGTGAGCGTGTTGCAGCGGACGCAGTGGCGGATGCTGCCGGCCGCCGCCAGCAGCGCCTCGCCGAGCGCCACCGCGCCGTCGCGGTCGTGCTGCAGCAGGTGGAAGGCGATCCGCTGCGCCGAGCGCGGCCCGATGCCCGGCAGCCGCTTCAGCGCGTCGACCAGCCTGTCAAGAGTCGGACCGAGTTTCATCCGCCGTCAGAACGGCAGCTTGAACCCCGGCGGCATCGGCATCCCGGCGGTGACCGACGACATCTTCTGCTGCGTCAACTCCTCCGCGCGGCGCACGGCGTCGTTGAACGCCGCCGCGACCAGGTCCTCCAGCATGTCGCGGTCGTCGCCGACCAGGCTGGGGTCGATGCTCACTCGCCGCACCTGGTTCTTGCAGGTCATCACCACCTTGACCATGCCGGCGCCCGCCTGCCCCTCGACCTCCATCTGGGCGAGTTCGTCCTGCAGGCGCTTCATGTTCTCCTGCATCTTCTGCGCCTGCTGCATCAGCCCGGCGAGCTGGTTCTTCATCATCTGCGGGTTCCTTTCACGACTCGCGCGGGCGGATCGACTGCGGTTCGACCTGGGCGCCGAAGTTCTCGATCAATTCTTGCACGAAGGGATCGGACAGGATCGCCTGCTCGGCGCCCTTCTGCCGCTCGCTGCGCGCCTGTTCCGCCAGCGCCGCTGCGGTGCTCGCGCCCGCCGTGCTGCCGACCTCCACCGACACCCGGATCGGCCGTCCGAAGTGCTGCGTCAGCGCCGCGCGCAGCCGCTCGACGCCGGCGGGCTCGCCGTACGACTTGATCGCCACTCGCAGTCGGAAGTGATCGCCCTCCGAGGCCAGAAGCTCGCTGTGCGCGGCCAGTTCGCGCGCCAGTCCGGCGACCTGCAGGGTGTCCACCAGCTGCGGCCACTCGTCCGGGCGCGGCAGCGGAGGCGAAGCCGCCTTCGCCGTGCCGGCCGTCTTCGGCACCGCGGCAGGCGCCGCGGCCGGACGGGCGGCAGCACTCGCCGGCTGCGCCGCGCGCGGGGCCGGCGCACTGTGCCGCTCCGGCTGCGCCGAGCGCGGGGCTGGCGCACTGCGTGGCTCCGCCGGCGCCGCCTCGCGCG
>JBHJND010000654.1:0-3583 GCA_048497655.1 Caballeronia novacaledonica | reverse complement strand
CGACCGCGGCGAGCAGCGCATCGTCAACGTGCCGCTGCTCGACGGCGGCGTGGCCTACGGCATGATGCCGTTGCGCCTGCCGCCGGGCCGGGCGATGGAAGCGTGGCAGCTCGAGCTGGCGCAGACCATCGGCCGGCACGTAGGCGCCGCGCTGGCGGCGGCCGAGCGGCGCGAAGAGCACCAGCGGCTGGCGCTGCTCGAGGAGCGCTCGGCGATCGCCCGCGAGCTGCACGACTCGCTGGCGCAGTCGCTGTCCTACACCAAGATCCAGCTGACCCGCCTGTCGGCGCTGCTCGACGGCGGCGGCGACCCGCAGGCGGCGCAGGCGGTGCTCGACGAGCTGCGCGAGGGCGTGGCCAGCGCCTACCGGCAGCTGCGCGAGCTGCTGACGACCTTCCGCATGAAGGTCAGCGGCGCCAGCTTCGACGCGGCGCTGCGCGAGGTGATCGGCGAGTTCGGCCGCCGCACCGGCCTGCCGGTGGAGGTGCGCGGCGAGCTGGCCGGGCTGGAGCTGTCGGCCAATGCGCAGATCCACGTGCTGCAGATCGTCCGCGAGGCGCTGACCAACGTCGAGAAGCACGCCCAGGCGCACGCCGTGTCGGTCGAGCTGGCGGGCGGCGCCGACGGCAGCTTCCGCGTCCTGATCGACGACGACGGCGTCGGCATCGCCACCGAGACGTCGCCGGCCCAGCACTTCGGGCTGGACATCATGCGCGACCGCGCCGGCCTGCTCGGCGGTTCGATCGAGATCGGCCGCTCGGCCGGCGGTGGCACCCGGGTGCGGCTGCGCGTGCCGGCGCGGATCAGCATCGTTGCGGCGCCGCGGGCCGCCGCGGCGCCGTCCCCGAGAAACGAAACCGTCTGAACATGGAAAGCCGCAACACCGTACTGGTGGTCGACGACCACCCGCTGTTCCGCAAGGGCGTCGTGCAGCTGCTGGCGATGGAGCCGTCGATCGAGGTGGTAGGCGAGGCCGGCAACCGCGCGCAGGCGCTCGCCCTGGTGCAGCAGCACGAGCCCGACCTGACGCTGCTCGACCTGAACCTGAAGTCGGAAAGCGGCCTCGACATCCTCGCCGCGATCAAGGCCGACGACCCGTCGCGCCGCGTCGTGATGCTGACGGTGTCGGACGCCGCCGAGGACCTGATGGGCGCGATCCGGGCCGGCGCCGACGGCTACCTGCTCAAGGACATGGAGCCCGAGCAGCTGCTCGACCGCGTGCGCGCGTCGCTGGCCGGCGAGACGGTGATCGGCGAGGCGCTGGCGGCGCGGCTGGCCAGCGCGCTGCGGCAGGAGGCGCAGGACTCCGCCGGCGGAGTGCGGCGCGACCTGTCGCTGCTCACCGACCGCGAGCAGCAGGTGCTGCGCTGCCTGGCCGACGGGCAGAGCAACAAGCGCATCGCCCGCACGCTGTCGATCACCGAGGGCACGGTCAAGGTCCACGTGAAGAACCTGCTGAAGAAGCTCAGCTTCCGCTCGCGCGTCGAAGCGGCGGTGTGGATGGCCCAGCAGGCCCACTGACTGCTCCGCGCTGCGGGCCGGCCGGCCGGCTGCTTGTCATCATCGTGCTGCGCGCGGCAGCACGACCGGGGCAGGCAGTTCCCGGAGGAGTCTTGGGCGGCCCCCGCCCGCGGCGTGCCTACTGCCGCGGCTGCGCGGCGGCGATGCTGCGGTAGACGGGGCCCCAGACGGGGTGCCCGACTTCCCGGTCGCTGAGCGCGAACTTCGGGTCGGCGGCGAAGGCGCTGCGGAAGCTCTCCTCGCACTCGGCGATGCGGTCGAAAGCGCAGGCGATGAAGGCGAGGTACTTGTAGGCGACCGCCCGGTCGCGCGGGTCAGCCAGCCCCTCGTCGAGTGAGCGCCGCAGCGCCGCCTCGGCGCGGTCGAACAGGGCCTCCTCGTACAGGCGGATGCCGTCGACCAGCGAGCGTTCCGCCGGCTGCAGGTAGAGCGCGGCAATGCTGGCCGTCGGCGCTGCCGGCGGCGGCGGGGCGAACGTCTCGCACGCCGAAAGCAGCGCGGCGAGCGACAGGGCGAGCGCGCTGCGCACAGGGCTGGCAGGGGGCCGTCGAGGCTTGGTGCGCGGGCCGGTCATCTGGGAAACCGCCGTTCAGGATGGCCCGAGCGTATCGCGCGCTGTGGCGAGCGGCCAATCGGACCAACGCATGCGGCCGGCCGCTGCCGGCGCGGCCGGTCAGAAACGGTGCCGCAGCGTCTGCGTCTGGCCGGCCCTGATCTCGACCTGCGCCTTCAGCGGCGGCGCGTCGCCGTTGCGCACCTCGATCGAGTAGGAGCCGGGCGCCAGCCGCAGCGTGGTCAGCGGCGGCGACACGCCGCGCGGTTCGCCATTGACCACCACCTCGCCCCACGGTGCGAGCGCCAGCGAGACCAGGCCGTCTGCCGGCGGCGGCGCAGCCGCAGCCGCGGGGGCGCGGCGGGCCGCCGGTGCCGGCGCCGGCCTTGCCTCGACGGGTGGCGGGCCGGCCGGCTCGACGGGCTGCGCCGGCTCGGGGGCAACGGTGGGCGGCTCGAACGCCACCGGCGGGCCGGGCGGCGGCGCGATGGCCTCCTGCGTGCGCCACCAGTTGGCGCCGACGGCCAGCAGGACGGCGCCGGCCAGCGCCAGCCACAGCGCCCGGCGGCGGCGCGCCGACGGTGCTGCCCGGCTGCCGCTGCGCGGCGAGTCCGCCTCGCTGCTGTCGGCTTCGCGGTTGCCGGCAAACGCGGCGAGGTCGTTGCGCAGTTCGCCGGCGGTCTGGTAGCGGGCCTCGACGTCCTTGGCGAGCGCCTTGCCGATGATGCGGATCAGCTCCGGCGGCGCCTCCGGCCGCAGCTCGGCGACCGGCGCCGGCTCCTCCCTGATCAGCCTGGCCAGCAGGTCGTCGATGTTCGGCGCGTCGAAGGCGCGCTTGCCGGTGACCATCTCGTACAGGATGGTGCCGAGCGAGAAGATGTCGCTGCGCGCGTCGATCGGCGCGCCGCGCGCCTGTTCCGGCGACATGTAGTTGGGCGTGCCGACCAGCTGCGCGTGCTGCGCGGGATCCTGCTCGCTGCGCGGCAGCGCCACCCCGAAGTCGAGCACCTTCGGCTTCATCTCGCGCGACAGGAAGATGTTGCTCGGCTTGATGTCGCGGTGGATCAGTCCGCGCTTGTGCGCGTAGTGCACCGCGTCGGCGATGCGCGCCATCAGCGCCGCCGCCTGGCGCACGCCCAGCCGCGAGCCGCCGTACAGGTACTCGTGCAGGTCGCGGCCGTGCAGCCGCTCCATCGCGATGTAGGCGAGCGTGTCGGTGCGGCCGGCGTCGAACACGGTGACGATGTGCGGGTGATTCAGGCCGGCGACGGCGCGCGCCTCCTTGATGAAGTCGGCCTCGGCGCGCTGGCGCAGCTTGTCGTTGACGGCCAGCGGCACCGCCTTGATCGCCACGTCGCGGCCGAGCACCGGGTCGTGCGCCGCGTAGACGACGCCGTTGGCGCCGCGGCCGATCTCGCCGACGATCGTGAAGCGGCCGATCGTCGCCGGCGGCGGCGTCAGCAGCGCTGCCGGGTCGATGCCGGTGGTGATCGTGGCCTGGGTTCGCAT
>JBHJND010000653.1:0-4328 GCA_048497655.1 Caballeronia novacaledonica | reverse complement strand
ACAGGCCAAAGTTGATGGGCTTGTTCGACGAGTTGACGAATCCGACGGCTGGGCCGGCCGTCCATTTGTCGGTCGTGAAGCTCTCGCTGCCGGTCGGCAGCGTGCCGGAGACGCCGACGCCCCAGCGGCCCCATGACTGATCGAACACGACGAGGTCGAAGATCGTGGTGTCGATCAGCCCGCCACCGGCCGGGCCGGACGTTGCGTATGGCTGCGTGACGCGGAAGATGTGCCTGGTGGCGCCGAGGTCGAACGGTATCGCCGCCCGGAAGACGACCTGGTTGGCAGTGTCGTCGAGGCCGTGGTGGCTGGCGGTGTACACGTCGCTCAGCTGAAACGACATCAACTGGGCGGTGGGATCGGTAGCCTGCGCAGCCAGTTCGTCGTTGCTCGCCGCTTGCTGCGCCAACGCCAGCGGCGGCGCAAGCAGCGCCGTCCCGATGGCCAGCCACCGGATCATCCGGCCTGCTCCGGATCAGCGCGGCGGATTCACCACGACGTAGGTCACGCTCGACCCCACGTACTGCGGCTGGTACCAGTAGCCGCCGCACTGCTGGTAGAGGACGTTGCCGACCAGCACCTGCGTGCAGGCGGGCGGCAGCGTGTTCACCACCGAACCGACGCCGATCGCCGTGGTGACCACCGCGGCCGCGGTGGCCACGGGGTGGTGATGGTCGCGGTCGACATCGACGTCGATGTCGATGTCGCGTCGCACATTGACGTTGGTGTTCTTGTTCACGTTCTTGTTGACGTTGACGTTCTTGTTCACGCTGGTGCGGGTGTTGTTCTGGACTTGCCGGCCGGCGTGCGCATCGCCCGGCAGCGCCGCCAGGCTGACGAGGAAGGCGGCGGCAGCGATCGCTGCAAGCGGATGGAGCGGGTTCTTCATGGTTGCGCCCTCGTGATCAGTTCTTGCCGGCGGCGGCCGCCGGGGCGATGTTGATCCTGCCCGCGCCCTTGGGCGGCGCGAACGTGAAGCTCGTCTTGTCGATCTTCGGCGCGAGGTTCCACGTCAGCACCGCCGCGTACTGCGGCTGCGAAGGCTCGGCCGTCGTCGTGATGACGATCTTGCATGGCAGCGGCTGCCTGCCCTGCTGGATCCAGAGCTGCCAGTCGACATCGTCCTGGCGGAACGCGTAGTGGTCGCAGGCCTTGCCGGCGATCTTTGCGGGACCGATGAACGCGGCTTCCCTGATGTCCTCCAGGCCGCCCTTGTCGGTGCCCCACAGGAACAGGTCGGACAGCGGCACGGCGAGGTCGTACTTCTGCTCGGCCACCTGCAGCGCCTCGGCAATCGTGGCCGGCGCGGGCACGGTGCCGTAGTACTGCATGCGCGGCGCGTAGAGCGTGACGCTCTTGCCGCCGTAGATGAACACGCGCTGCCGCCGGTCGCTGCGAACGTCCGCGCGCAGCCCGTTCGGCGCCTGAACGAGGTAGTCCACGGTGCCGGCGAACTGCAGCTTCTGGCCGTTGGTCAGCACCTCGTCAGTGACCGTGTCGGCGCGGACGGCGAACGCCTTCAGCGAACGCAGGTACTTGCCCATGGCGGCAAGCGCATCCATGGCCTTGGCCTCGCGCTGGGCTGCCGTGGCAGCCGCCGGCTGCTGGCCAAGCGCGGGGCTGGTGCCGGTCGCAATCGCCGCAACCACGCAGGCCGCTGCCAGGGCGGCGCCGAGTCGCTTCCGCGCGGTCTTGTTGCTCTGTTCAACGGGTGTCACGTTCGGTACCTCCGGTACGAAATGCAATCCGGCTTTCGCCGTCAAACCGCCTGCTGCGTCGATCCGCTCGACGGACCTCCGTGCGAGGGACATCGGCAATCGTTGAGGGTAAGCGCCGAGGCCGGGCGGACCTGTCGCCGTCCTGACAGGTCGGGGTCACCTGAAGAGAAAAGTGCGGCGCGGCCGGACCGCCGCCTGCTCGTCCGTCTTGCTGAGTCTCACGGGTTCCCGTCGACGCGTCGGGGCTAGACTTGTCCAAATCGCGACAACTTCCGGAGAACTACGGACGAATGGACAGGGAGGAGCAGGGGCGACTGAGGGATCTGCTCACCCGGGGCCGCTGGTTCGGCGGGCTCCCCGCCGAACTTCAGTGGCTGATCCTGGGCCGGTCGCGCGTGCGCGACTATGCGAAGGGACAGGTCATCAACCTGGAAGGCCAGGCGACAACCGGACTGCGCGCGGTCCTCGAAGGCCAGGTCCGGATGGTGCGGCAGGCGGGCGTGGAGGACGAGGGGCTGGTGTATGTCGGCGAGCAGGGCTTCTGGTTCGGCGAATACGCGCTCCTGATGGACGCACCGGAGGTCCTGGTCACCGTCATCGCCAGGACGAAGGCCAGGATCCTTCTCCTGCCGAAAGCGGAGTTCGAAGCGATAGTGCGCGACGAACCGCGCTATTTCCGGGACTTCGCGAAGCTGGCCCTCGCCCGATCCGCGGTCTATCTGAAGGCCTATGTCCAGGCGAGCAGCCTGGCGCCGGAGACCCGTCTGCGCGGCCAGCTCGCCTTGCTCACCCAGCTGAGGATCGAGGAGCAGCCGCTGCAAGGCGCGGTGGACCTTCCCCTTTCCCAGGCCGACCTGGCGGCGATCGTCGGCGTGTCGCGCCAGACGATCAACCCAATGTTGGGAAAACTGGCAGCGCAGGGAGTGATCGAGCTCGGTTTCCGGCGCATCCGAGTCCTGCAGCCGCGCGCCCTGATTGGCGAGGACCACTTGCCGCAGTCGCGCGGCCGCCGGCATGCCTCCGCGGTGCCGAAGGCGGCAACGCTCAGCGCCTGACTTCCGGCTTGAACTGCAGCTCGCGAAAGGCCGTCGCCACGGTGGGCAGCGCGGCGCGGTCGAGCTTGCCGGCGCCCGTGTGCGGCAGCGCCGGCACCATGCAGATCCTGCGCGGCCACTTGTGCGGCGACAGCCTTTCGCCGAGGAAGGCGGCGAGTCCCTGTTCGTCGACCGGCGCTCCGCGCGTCACGAGCGCGGCGGCGACGACCTGTCCCCAGGTCTCGTCCGGCACGCCGAACACGCCGGCGGCGACGACGCCGGGAAACGCCTCCAGCACGCGCTCGACCTCGGCCGGGTAGACGTTCTCGCCGCCGCTGATGATGAGGTCGCCGGTGCGCGCCTTCACATGCAGGAAGCCATTGGCATCAAATTCGCCGAGGTCGCCGGTGTCGAACCACGCCTGCGCATCGAGCGGCGGCTCGCCGGCGTAGCCGGCCATGCGCATCGGCCCGCGAACCTGGATGTGGCCGTCGACCACGCGCACCTGCGCGCCCGGCAGCGGCCGGCCGGCGCCGCAGCGCGCCGGCTCGAAGCGGTATTCGTACGGCGTGACCACCACCTGCGAAGCCGTCTCGGTGCAGCCGTAGGTGATGACGATCGGCACGCGGCGCCGTGCGGCGCGCTCGAGCAGGCCGGCAGGCGCGGCGGCGCCGCCGATCTGCACGACGCGCAGGTGCGCCGGCGGCGTCCAGTGCGGGTGCGCGTCGAGCACCCTGGCCAGCATCGTCGGCACCAGCGAGGCGATCGTTACGCGGTGCCGCGCGACGAAGACGGGCAACTGCGCCGCGTCGAAGCCGGGGGCGAGCGCCACCGTGCGGCGGGCGATCAGGCAGCGGGTGAGGATCGACAGGCCGCCGACGCGCGCGATCGGCATCGCCAGCAGCCAGCAGTCGTCCTCCTGCCAGCCGAGGTTGGCGGCGCTGGCGGCGGCCGAGGCGAGCAGGGCGCTGCGCGTCAGCACGGCGGCGCGCGGCTCGCCAGTGGTGCCGGAGGTCAGCACGATCACTGCGGCGCCACGCGGCAGCGCGGCGGCGCCGCGCTCGACGGTGCGCAGCGCGGCGTCGCGCTCGGCCTCGGTGAGCTTCGGATGCAGCAGCAGCACCGGCCGCCGCTGCTCGAGCAGCGCGTACAAGGCGACGACAGTGTCCAGCGAACTCGCGCCGTCGAGCACGTACGGCATCGGCCCGGGCGCCTGCAGTTCCGGCGAAAGCAGCCGCTTCTCGGTCAGGCGCGCGAGTTCGGCGAAGCTCCACGCGCGCTCGTCTGTGCGCAGGCCGATCGCCTCCGGCGCTGCCCGAGCGGCGGCGAAGATCGAAAGCTCGTCGTTCACGCGGCGGGGCAGGGCGATGCGGCCTCGCGCGCCGGTCAGGGCAGGCGCGGAAACTTGCGGAAGTCGGGCTTGCGCTTCTCCAGGTAGGCGTTCTTGCCCTCCTGGCCTTCTTCCGAGAGATAGAAGAGCAGCGTCGCGTTGCCGGCCAGTTCCTGCAGGCCGGCCTGCCCGTCGCAGTCGGCGTTCAGCGCCGCCTTGAGACAGCGCAGCGCGATCGGCGAGTTG
>JBHJND010000652.1:0-4245 GCA_048497655.1 Caballeronia novacaledonica | reverse complement strand
GGCTTTCGGCGCTCGTCTGGGGCCTGGCCGCCGCGTTCTACCTGTTCGGCTTCTTCCAGCGCGTCACGCCGGCCTCGCTGGCGCCGGACCTGATGCGCGACTTCGCGCTGTCCGCCGCCGGGCTCGGCAACCTGTCGGCCTTCTACTACTACGCCTACGCGGCGGTGCAGATTCCGACCGGCGTGCTGGTCGACCGCTTCGGCCCGAGCCGCATGTTCCTCGGCGGCGCGCTGCTGGTCGGGGCGGGCAGCCTGATCTTCGCCTGGGCCGACACGGCGCTGGCGGCCGGCCTCGGCCGCGCGCTGATCGGCGCTGCGCATGGCGTGGCCTGGGTATCGATGCTCAAGCTGGTCACCCACTGGTTCGCGCCGTCGCGCTTCGCCACCCTGTCGGGCCTGTCACTGGCGGTGGGCACGCTCGGCGCGGTGCTCGCCGGTCCGCCGCTGCGCTGGCTGGCCGATGCCTTCGGCTGGCGCAGCGTGATCGGCGCCTCGGGACTGCTCGCACTCGTGCTGGCGGTGGCGATCAAGCTCGCCATGCGCGACGATCCGACCGCGCGCGGCTTCGCCAGTTACCTGCCGAAGGGCCATCACGACGTGCCGAAAGCGTCGATCGCCGCCGACCTGCGGGCGATCCTGCGTTATCGGAACCCGTGGCTGCTGGCGCTGGTGAACTCGGGAGTGTGCGGCGCCTTCCTCGCCTTCACCGGCCTGTGGGGCGTGCCGCTGCTGTCGCAGGTGCACGGCATCAGCGTCGCGCAGGCGTCGCTGGTGACCTCGGGCATGCTGGTGCTGTTTGCTGCCGGCGCGCCGGTGTTCGGCCTGTGGTCGGACCGCCTGCAGCGGCGCAAGCTGCCGTTCGCCTTGGGCGGCAGCCTGATGCTCGCCGGCTTTGCCGTGCTGACCGCGCTGCCGGCGGCGCCGCTTTGGCTTCTGGTGCCGGTGCTGCTGGCGGCGAGCTTCGGCGCCGGCTCGATGGCGCTGTCGTTCGGCTTCGCCAAGGAGTCGGCGCCGCTGCGGCTGCAGGGCACCGCCACCGGCGTGGTCAACGCCGGCGTAATGCTCGGCACGCTGGTGCAGATGCCGGTGATCGGCCTGATCCTCGACGCCCGCTGGCAGGGCGTGGCGATCAACGGCGTGCGGCAGTACGACGTCGGCGCCTTCCAGGCCGGGCTGGTGTTCCTGCTGGCGTGGATCGCCGCGGCGGTGCTGCTGCTGCTGGTGGGTACCCGCGAGAAGCCGCGCGCAGGGCCGGGCTAGGCCCTAGTGCAGAGCCACCGGCGTGGTCATCACGCCGGTGTAGGCGGCCAGGAAGTCGTCGAGGTCCTCGCCCGACGGCTCGGCGGCGATCAGTTGCCGCACGCTGGCACGGAACTGCTCGGCATCGCGCCCGCCGAGGAAGATCTCGCGGCGCAGCGCCTTGTCCATGATCTCGAAGCCGCCGGCCGGGTGCTGGCCCTCGGCGCCGAAGTCGGTGAACTCGACGACGCAGTAAAGCGGGCTGTTGTAGATGGTCTGCATATGCCTCTCGAACGCGCCGGCGGTCCGCGGCGATGACCGGCGCTCCAGACCCCATATCGGATCGTAGCGGCCGATATCAAGCTCCGGCGCCGAAAGCTGCTTACCCATACAGGCGTCCGGGGCGTCGTCCGCCGGGCGAGGCGCGGCTTTCAGGGCCCGGAGGCGAGGAACTCGCGCAGCGCCGCGTTGAAGTCGGCAGCCTGCTCGACGTTCGTCAGATGGGCGGCGCCGTGGATGCGCCGCAGCTTCGCCTGCGGGATGTGCAACAGGACCTGCTCGGAGCTGGCGAAGGGGACGACGCGGTCATCGTCGCCGGCGATGACCAGCACGGGGCAGGTAATGGCGGCCAGGCGCGTGGTCAGGTCGGCGCGCGACATCGCGGCGATGGCGCCAATGTAGCCGCTGACCGGCGTGCGCCGAAGCACCTGCACCGAACGGCCGAGGTCGGCCGCGCGGGTGGCGAAGAAGGAGGCGGTGAACCAGCCGCTGATCGTCGCGTCGATGATCGCGTCCATGCCGAGCGGCGAGCGCACGGCGGCGACTCGTCCGGCCCACAGCGGCTGCATCTGCGGCGAAGAGCGGCAGGCGGCGCCGGCCAGCGTCAGCGAGGCGATGCGCACCGGCGTGCGGATCGCCGCCAGCTGGCCGACCATCCCGCCGAGCGACAGGCCGATGAAGTGGCAGCGGTTGATCGACAGGTGGTCGAGCAGGGCGCGCAGGTCCTCGGCCATCTGCTCGAGCGTGTAGTCGCCGCGCGGGGCCTCGCTGGCACCGTGGCCGCGCAGGTCGTAGCGCAGGACGTTGCAGGCGCGGCCGAAGGTCGCCACCTGCGCGTCCCACATCGAGTGGTCGTGGCCGAGCGCGTGGGCGAACACCAGCCAGGGCCGCGTCGAGGCGCGATCACCGTCGATGCGATAGGCGATGTCGATGCCGTTCAGGCGCGCGTGTTCCATCTACGCGTCCAATTCGAAACGAACTCCCATCTCGCCACCTTCCAGCAGGCGGCGCAGGCGCGGCAGATGCTCGGCGCTCTTCAGCAACAGCAGCACACTGTTCGGTCGGAAAGTACGTAGGGTACGCGCGAGCGTGACGCGCAGCGCCACCGATCCGATGCAGCAGGGACAGCCGGCGCCCAGCCCGACGAGCGGCACGCCCGGCGGTCCGCTGCGATCGAACAGCGCACCCTCGGCAAGGATGGCGCGCCGGCCCGGCGCCACGGCGGCATGCGGCAACCGCAGCCACTCGCCGATCGCCGCCTCGCGCTCGGCTTCGCTGGCTGCGACGCGCAGGCTCACGGAGACGGCACCGTCGATCAGCGGCGGCACGGGCCAGGCAGGACGAAGTGCACGGCGAGGTCGGCGGCGGGAATCACCAGGAACAAACGGCGGGTCGTGCCCGCCGCCTGCTCCTGCTCAGCGCGCGATCAGCGGCCGTACAGCACGCTCGGCAGCCACAGGCCGATGCCGGGGAAGATGTATAGCAGCGCCAGCGCGATCACCTGGATCACCATGAACGGCATCATGCCGGCGAAGATCTGGTTCAGCGTCACGTGCTTCGGCGCCACCCCCTTCAGGTAGAAGGCTGCCATCGCCACCGGCGGCGACAGGAACGCCGTCTGCAGGTTCAGCGCCACCAGAAGGCCGAAGAACAGCGGGTCGATGCCGAACTTGGGCAGCAGCGGAATGAAGATCGGCATGAAGATGACGATGATCTCGGTCCACTCCAGCGGCCAGCCGAGGATGAAGATGATGAACTGCGCCAGGATCATGAACTGAATGGGCGTCAGCCCAAGCGAGAGCACCCATTTCTCGACCAGTTCCTGGCCGCCGAGCAAAGCGAAGGCGGCCGAGAAGATCGAACTGCCTACGAACAGCCAGCACACCATGGCGCTGGTCTTCGCAGTCAGGAACGAGGAGTCCTTGGCGATGACGCCGAGTTCCCTGATCGTGCGCAGCGCGGCGCTGTCACCGCTGGCTTTCCTGCCCGCGAGGGCGACGTAACGATAAATGGCGGCCAGGATGAAGCCGCCGAAGGCGCCCACCGCCGCCGCTTCGGTCGGCGTGGCCAACCCGAAGACGATCGAGCCGAGCACGGCGAGGATGAGCAGCGCCAGCGGGAAGAACGACGCGAGCAGCATCTTGAACACTTCGAGCCGCTGCCAGTTCCACGCCCAGTACAGCACCACAACGAACACGGCGGCGCCGGCAAGCACGCCCCAGAACCACATTGGCACCGGCAGTCGTTCGACCGCTGGCGCGGACGGCTCGTTGGCGGCAGCCTTGCTCTCGGCCATCGCTTCCTTGGTGGCCGGCTCGGCAGCTTCTTTCTTCTCCTCAGTCGCGCCCGGAGGCTCCTGAACGCCCCCTTCTTCGGCCGGTGGCTCGGCGAGTCCGCCGGCCTGACCAGCACTTTCTTCCTTGACATCGACGGCGACGTCACCGCCGGCCTGCACCAGGCCGGCCGTGCTCTCGACCTTCACCGGTGCGGTGGCGACGCTGTAGGTCACGGCCAGGATTCCCGCCACCGCCAGCATCGGCAGCAACGAGACGAACAACTGCGCCAGGGCTGTCCTCGGCGCAACGCCGTTGCCGCCGCCAACCGCGCGCAGCAGCCCGGTCAGAGCATTCGCGCCGTGCGCCGAGAGCGTCTTCGCGAACGAGGGCAGTTCGACATGGCGCTCGGCCGCCGACAGCGGCGGCATCAGCTTCGGCTTGAACTTCGCCAG
>JBHJND010000651.1:0-6515 GCA_048497655.1 Caballeronia novacaledonica | reverse complement strand
GGTCGCGCTCGACCCGCAGCTGCTGCGGCTGAATGCCGGCATCTTCACGCTGCACGCGGTGCAGATGGCGATGTTCGTCGTCGTTCCGGTGCTGCTGGTCGAGCTCGGGCTGCCGCTGCCGGCGCACTGGAAGGTCTACCTGCCGGCGGTGCTGGCGTCTTTCGCGCTGATGATGCCGCCGATCATGATGGCCGAGCGGCGCGGCCGCGTGCGCCTGCTGCTGCTCGCCGCCGGCACCCTGATGGTCGTGGTGCAGCTCGGGCTTCGCTGGCTGGCGCCGACGGTCACGGCGCTCGCCTTCTGGATGCTGGTGTTCTTCGTCGCCTTCAACATCCTCGAGGCCAGCTTTCCGTCGCTGACCTCGCGGCTGGCGCCGGCCTCGGCACGCGGCCTGGCGCTGGGCATCTACAACACGACGCAGGCGATCGGCCTGGCAGTCGGCGCGGCCCTCGGCGGCTGGCTGGCCAGGCACTTCGGCAGCGGCAGCGTGTTCGTGTTCTCGGCGCTGGCGATGGCGGCCTGGGTGGTGCTGGCGACGGGCATGCGCGAGCTGCCGGCGCGCGCGCGCCGCAGCGGCGCCGCGGCGGCCGACTCGACCGGCTGAAGCATCCTCGAACGCCTGTCAAGGGCGAAATCCCGCCGCCGTCCGGCGAATGCTCCGCCGGCAGAGCGACCGGTCCGCTCGGTATCATCGATGCGTACAACAACGACGGATCGGCGGGCGGTCGCTGCCCTGCGGCCGGGAGGAGAACCATGGCTTCGGTAAACAAGGTCATTCTGATCGGCAATCTCGGCCGCGATCCCGAGACCCGCTACAGCCCCGATGGCGCCGCCATCACCAACGTGACGATCGCCACCAGCGACCGCTGGAAGGACAAGTCGAGCGGCGAGATGCGCGAAGCCACCGAGTGGCACCGGGTGGTGTTCTTCGGCCGCCTGGCCGAGATCGCCGGCGAGTACCTGAAGAAGGGCCGGCCGGTGTACGTCGAAGGCAAGCTGCGCACCCGCAAGTGGACTGACAAGGATGGCAACGAGCGCTACACGACCGAGAGCGTCGCCGACGTCATGCAGATGCTCGGCTCGCGCGAGGGCGCCGGTGGCGCCGACTTCGACGAGGCGGCAGGCGGGGCGCCGTCGCGCGCCCCGGCCGCGCGCGAAGGCGCCGGCCGCGCCCCGGCGAAGCAGGCGCCGAACATCGCCGACATGGACGACGACATCCCCTTCTAGGGATGCTGGCGCGCCGGGCCGACTGAGGCCCGGGGCCTGAACGGGCGCGCCCGGCCCCCGCAATACCCGCCGCCTGCTGCGGTCCGGCCACCGATGGCGGGCTGCGCTCGATGAGCCGGGCCTGGGGCCGGCATACCTTTCGTCCGGGACCCCGCATTCTGGGTATGGCTGGGGTATTCTGGCGGGCACGCCCAACCCGGGCGCGCTGCCTGCCGCCCCTTTTCGTGGACGCTTCCGACTTGCCGCCGTCAGGCGTGTACGTGTCGCTGCCTCCGGCCAGCCTGTTCGACTCGCTGCCGGATGCACTCGCGCGCTTCGATGCGGCGGGGCGGGTCGTCTACGTCAACCCTGCCTTCGAACGGGCGATGCTGGTCGCCCGCCGCGGCCTGCTCGGCCGCCGGTTCGGCGAGGTCGAGGTGCTGGCCCCCTATGCCGCGCTTTGGGAGCAGCAGGTGCAGGAACTGCTGCTGACCGAAGAGGAGCGCTGGTTCAAGTTCAGCTTCGACCACCCGCTCGGCCGCCGCCACTTCGACGTCCGCCTGCTGCTCGAGCGCGACGAACTTGCGCCGCACGTCACCGCGCTGCTGCGCGACGTCACCTACACGCGCGGCGTCGTGCGCGCCTCGCGCGGCGCCGATGCGCTGGCCGAGGCGATGCTCGCCGCCGACAACGTCGGCATCGCGCTGCTCGACCGCGAACTGCGGCTGAAGCACTGCAACGGCGTCTTCGAGGAGCTGACCGGCGCCGATGTCGAGCGTGCGCTCGGCCTCCGCCTCGACGAGCTGTTCGACCTGGCGGCGCTGCCGGAGATGACGGCCTCGCTCGAGCGCATGCGCAGCGGCGCCGCGCGAGGCACCGAGCAGCACGAGTACGCGCTGCCCGCCGGCGAGCGGCCGTGGGTGCGCGAGCAGCGCACGCCGATCTTCGATGCGCGCGGCGCGTTCGACGGCGTGTTCATCCTGCTCGAGCGGCTCGATCCGATGCGCGAGGCCGAGACGTCGCTGTCGGCGCTGCGCGGGGCTCTGGAGCAGGCCGGCGAGCTGGTCCTCGAGGTCGGCACCGACGGCACGCTGCTCGACGCCAACGAGACGGCGCTGCAGGCGCTGGGGCTCGGCCGCGAGGACTTCGGCAGGGCGTCGCTGGCGCAGATCGACTGCGAACTGGCCGACGGGGAACTGGCGCGGATGGTCGAGCGGTTGCGCGCCAACGGCGCCGAGCGACGCGAGACGAGCTACGCGAGCCGCCGGCGGCCGGGCACGCTGCTGCCGGTGGAGGTGATCGCACAGCGCGCCGGCCGGGGCCGGCGCGAGTCGATCCTGCTGCTGGCGCGCGACATCGGCGAGCGCAAGCGGGCCGAACTGGCGCTGCTGGAGAGCGCCGAGCGGTTCCGCTCGCTGTTCGACGAGAGCCCGGTGGCCCTGCTGCTGCTCGACGAGAACCTGCGCGTGCTGCAGTCCAACCGCGCGGCGAGCCGCCTGCTCGACCGGGCGCTGATCGACCTGGTCGGCGCCGAGGTGGCGGCGCTGCTCCATGCGGCGGACGCCGCGGCCGCGGCGCGGCTGCGCCGCGACCTGCAGGCCGAGGCGCTGCGCGAGGACGATGCCGACGTGCGCCTGGTGCAGGCGGACGGCCGCGTCGTCTGGATGCGGCTGGTCGTCCGCGGCTGGCGGGCCGAGCGAAGCCGGCGCTTCCTGCTGGTGCTGGAAGACCACACCGAGCGCAAGCTGGCGGCGATGCAGCTGCAGGACGCCGTCGCGCAGCAGCGCACCCTGCTGGAGACGATGTCGGCGGCGGTGGCGCGGGTACGCGACGGCCGGGTGGTCGACGCCAACGGCGAGTTCGCCCGCCTGTTCGGCTACGGCGAACGGGCGCTCGCCGGCTTGCCGCTGCGGCGACTGACCGAGAACGCCGTCGGCGGCCAGCCCGCCGGGCCGTTGCCGGAGGTCTCCGACGCCTCGACCGGCGGCGTCGAGACGATGCTGGTCAACGCCTCCGGCCAGCCGGTCTGGTGCCTGGTGCAGGCACGCGCCGTGCAGGCCGGCGAGGCGGGCGGGCAGGAGGCGATCTACACGTTCCAGGACGTGAGCGCCCAGCGCGAGGGCCGCGAGGCACTGGCCCGCTCGCTGATCGAGCTGAACCTGGTGTTCGATTCGACCGCCGTGGCGCTGCTGCATCTGGCCGAGGGGCGGATCGTCCGCTGCAACGCGCAGGCCGCGACGATGCTCGGCGGCGCCGACGGGCCGATCGGCCGCCGCTTCGCCGAACTGCTGGAGCCCTCGGCCGAGGAGCCGGCGCCGGCCTGGCTCGACTCCGGCGCACCGGCCAGCGCGGCGCCGGTCGAGGCCCGCATGCTCGGCGCCGACGGCGTGCCGTTCTGGGCGCTGCTGTCGATGCGCGCGTTCGACGCCGAGCGCCCGGCCGCCGGACAGATCGTCACCGTGCTGAACATCGACGCGCGCAAGAGGTCGGAGCAGGAAGTCCGGCAGATGCGCAACTATCTGGACCTGGTGGTCGAGAGCCTGCCGGTGACGATCGCCGTGCGCGATGCGCGCGACGGCCGCTTCGTCAGCATCAACCGCGCCGGCGAGGCGCTGCTGGGGCGGCCGCGCGAGGCGGTGGTCGGCCGCACGTGGCACGAGCTGTATCCGCGCCAGCTGGCCGACGAACTGGCGGCGCTCGATGCGCGGGCGCTCGAGTCCGGGCAGATGATCGAGCAGCCGCGCGCGGTCTACCAGACGATCGACGGCCGCCCGCTGACCGTGCATCGCCGCGTGCTGCCGGTCTTCGAGGCCGGCGGCGGATCCGGCGCCGAGGGGCCGCGCTACCTGATGTCGATCGTCGACGACCTGTCCGACACGGTGCGCACCGAGGCGGCGCTGCTGGACACCGAGGCGCGCTTCCGCGAGCTCGCCGGGCACATCGACGCCTTCGTCTTCATCGCCGACAGCACGCTCGGCACGCTCTTCTATGCCAGCCCGCGCAGCGAGGCGCTGCTCGGCATCGCCGCACCGCGGCTGCTGGCCGACCCGCGGCTGGCGCTGGAATGCGTGCAGGCGCAGGAACGGCCGGCGCTAGCGCGCCGGCTGCCGCTGGTGCTGGCGCGGCTGGCGCGGCTGCGCCGCACCGAGATGACGGTGCGCATCGACCATCCGAGCCTCGGCGCGCGCAGCATTTGCGTGCGCTTCACGCCGGTGCGCACGCCGGAAGGCGGTGTGCGCGTCTTCGGCATGGCCGAGGACGCCACCGAGCGCGAGGCGGTGCAGGACCAGCGGTTGGCCTCGGCGCTGCGCACGCACGAACTGGTGGTGCACGACGTGCGGCAGCGGCTGAAGAAGAACCTGCGCGGCGTGGCCGGGCTGATGCAGCAGCAGGCCTTCGCGCGGCCGGAGCTGGCCGAGCCGCTGATCGACGCCGCGACCCAGATCCAGGCGATCGCGCTGGTGCACGGAATCCAGCCGGTCGACGGCGGAGTGCCGCTGACGGCGCTGGTGCAGGGCGTCTTCTCGGAACTCGCCGGCACCCACAACGCGATCGTCCAGGTCGAGCCGCCGGGTGCGGCGCTGGCGCACTGGCGGGTGGCCGAGCGGGAAGCCGTGCCGATGGCGCTGGTGATCAACGAGCTCGGCAGCAACGCGATCAAGCATCGCAGCAAGGGCGACCTGCGCGTGGTCGCCCGGCTTGCGGCTCGCGGCGATCGCGTCGAACTGCGCATCGAGCAGCCGGGGCGGCTGAAGGAAGGCTTCGACCTGGCGCGCGTCGGCGCCGGCATCACGGGGCTGTCGCTGGCCAAGTCGCTGCTGCCGCACCGCGGGGCGCGCCTGCGCGTCGACCAGCTCGGCCCGCTGGTCATCACGCGGCTCGAACTGTCGCCGCCGGCGATTCGCCTCGCAGCGGCGGCGCCGGCCGAGGCGCAGGCGGAGGCGGCGCCTTCCTGGTCCGCCGACCAGTCCTGACCGGCGCTGCGGCGCCGGCTGGCCGCGGCACCCCGCAACTGCAGCCGCGGCACAATGCGCGGCCATGAGACGGACCGACATCAGCGAGGAGATCCGCCGGCGCGGGTTTCGTCGCTGGTACGAGCGGCAATTGATCGAGAGTCATGCCTATCTCGTGACGGCCTTCCTGTCGCTGATCCTGCTGCTGGCCGGCTTCGAGGCGATGGACGCGCTGCGCGGCTCGCCCGCCTACTACGTCGCGGTGGTCGGCGTTGCCGCGGCGGCGGGCGTCGTGATGTGGGTGGCCTGGCGGCGCTTCACGGTGCTGCTCGCCCGCGCCGAGCTGTTCGCCGAGTCCGCCGGCTGCCCTCGCTGCCAGGCGTGGGGCAAGTTCGACGTCCTCACTGCCGAGACGGTCGGCGCCGACGACCCGCAGGAGGCCGGCCGACCGCACTGGGTGCGCGTGCGCTGCCGCAAGTGCGGCGAGCAGTGGCGGCTGGGCTGAGCGCCTCGATCAGGCTGCCGGGGCGTCGCGCCTCGGCGTGCCGACCTGGCGCAGCACCTCGTCGTGCAGAGGCCCGGCGGTGGCGATCAGCGACAGCTCGGCCAGCGGATCGCCGCCCGACCAGCTGCTGAGGCAGCCGCCGGCGCCCTCGACCACCGGCACGAGGGCGGCGACGTCCCAGTAGGCGAGCGTCGGATCGAGCATCACGTCGGCGCCGCCGGTGGCCAGCGCGAAGTAGCCGAAGCAGTCGCCCCAGGTGCGGTACAGGCGCGCCCGCCGGATCAGCGCCGCGGCCCCCTCGCCGCCGCGCTGCTCGCCGGTTTCCCAGTGGGTGGTGGCCAGCACGGTGGCATCCTCGATGCGGTGGCAGGGGCGCACGCGGGCCTCGCGCTCGCTTCCGTCGGCCGAATACAGACGCGTGCCGTCGCGGTGGCCGACGAGCGCCAGGCCGGCCGCCGGGTGGGCGATGGCACCGAGGATCGGCGCGAAGCCGGCGCCGTCGTCGCGCTCCAGTGCGATCAGCGTGCCGAACAGGAAGCAGTGGGTGATGAAGGCGCGCGTGCCGTCGACCGGGTCGAGGATCCAGCGGTAGCGCCGGCCGGCCTTCTCGCCGAACTCCTCGCCGACGATGCCGTGCTGCGGATAGCGATGCTCGATCCGGCGCCGCATCGCAGCCTCGGCGCCGCGGTCGGCCTCGGTGACCGGCGTGGCATCTGCCTTGGCGCTGACCGTCACGCCGCGCAGGAACAGCGGCCTGATCACGTCGAACGCGGCACCGATCAGCAGGTGCATGAAAGGCACGAACTCGCGCCGCTCGGCCGGCGAGATCGGCGCGCTGTAGCGGCGTGCGG
>JBHJND010000650.1:0-5437 GCA_048497655.1 Caballeronia novacaledonica | reverse complement strand
CAGCCAGCGCCCGGTGCGGTCGGCGTGGGCACCGACGATCGGCGCAAGGATTCCCGCCAGCAACAGGCTGGCGGCAGCGGTGGCGCCCCACCACGCATTGGCCGACGGCCGGCCGCCGGCTACCACCGTCGTGAAGTACAGGCCAAAGAACGTCGGCACCAGCGCGATGTAGGTCGAACTGGCGATGTCGAACAGCGCCCAGCCGAGGACGCGGCGGGTCAGCCAGCGCTCGACTTGCATCATCTCGGCCATCGATCCGCGAATCCCATACTGCGTGGTCGGCTCATCCGTCAGCCGTTTCGGCGGGAGGCTGTCCCGAAAAGGTCACGTGCCCTCGATCCGGCCACATCGGGCCCGCCGCCGGCCCGACAGCTTCGGGGCAGGCTAACGGCATACTTGCGTGCCCGCAAACGCCGGTAAAGCCGACACCGGCTGGCGCGTCGTGGCGACGGCACGCCTGGATCGAGGCGTCGCCGGCGCCGTGCCGGGCAACGAAATCCACCCCTGTCGCTCGAATCGTCCACGGTCACGGAGGCCCCAATGAATCGAACAGCGCAACTGGCGGCGTTCGTTGCCGCTTTGTTGTCCGGCCTGCCGGTCGAGGCGCAGCCGGTCGCCGACCGCATCTGGTCCGGCGGCTCCATCATCACGATGAACGACAGCGCCATGCGTGCCGAAGCGGTCGCCGAGGCCGGCGGCCGGATCATCGCCGTCGGCCGCAAGGCCGAAGTGATGAAGCGAAGGGGGCCGACCACGCAACTCATCGACCTCAAGGGCCGCACCATGCTGCCCGGCTTCGTCGACGCGCACGGCCACGTGATGATGGGCGGCCTGCAGGCGCTGTCGGCGAACCTGCTGGCGCCGCCGGACGGCGAGGTCAGGGACATCGCCTCGCTGCAACAGGCCGTGCGCGATTGGATGGCGGCCAACGCAGCGGCGGTCGGCAAGGTCAACCTGATCGTGGGCTTCGGCTACGACAACGCCACGCTCGCCGAGCAGCGCCACCCGACGCGCGACGAGCTGGACCGGATCAGCAGGGACGTTCCGATCCTGCTGGTGCACCAGTCGGGGCACATCATCGCCGTCAACTCGAAGGCGATCGAAGTCGCCGGCATCACCGCCGACACGCCCGACCCGCAGGGAGGGGTGATCGTGCGCAGGCCGGGGAGCAGGGAGCCCAACGGTGTGTTCGAGGAGCTGGCGGCGTTTCCGGTCGTGATGAAGCTGCTCGGTCAGGTCGGGCCGGAGGGATTCAAGGCATTCGCGCGCGCCGGCGCCCAGCTGTGGGCCCGCTACGGCTACACCACGGCCGACGAGGGCCGCTCGGTGCCGGCAACGGCCCGGTTGCTGCGCCAGCTGGCGGACGAAGGCGGCCTGAGGATCGACGTCGCCACCTACCCCGATGTGCTCGCCGACCGCGACTTCATCAAGCAGAACCTGAGCCCGGTCTACAAGAACCGCTTTCGCGTCGCCGGGGCAAAGCTCACGATCGACGGCTCCCCGCAGGGCTTCACCGCCTGGCGCGACCGGCCGTACTACGCGCCGGTCGGCGATTATCCGAAGGGCTACGCCGGCTACGCGGCGGCCACGCCCGAGCAGGTGCTGGATGCGACCGACTGGGCCTACGCGAAGGGCATCCAGTTGCTGACGCATTCGAACGGCGAGCGCGCCAGCGATCTGCTGATCTCGGCGCTGACCATCGCCGAGATGAAGAACGGCCCGGGCAAGGACCGCCGCCCGGTGCTGATCCATGGCCAGTTCCTGCGTGAAGACCAGGTCGACGCGTACAAGCGGCTCGGCGTGCTGCCGTCGCTGTTCCCGATGCACACCTTCTACTGGGGCGACTGGCACACGAGCAAGACCGTGGGGCCGGTGCTCGGCCAGAACATCTCGCCCACCGGCTGGGTGCGCAAGCGCGGCATGATCTTCACCACCCACCACGATGCGCCGGTGGCCTTCCCCGACTCGATGCGGGTGCTCGACGCCACCGTCACGCGGGTGGCGCGCGGCTCCGGCAAGGTGATCGGGCCCGACCAGCGCGTCGACGTGATCACCGCGCTGAAGGCGATGACGATCTGGCCGGCCTGGCAGCACTACGAGGAGAAAGCCAAGGGCTCGATCGAAGTCGGCAAGCTGGCCGACTTCGTGATCCTGTCGCGCGACCCGACCAAAGGCGATCCGAACACGATCGACCGGATCACGGTCACCGAGACGGTCAAGGAGGGGGTCACCGTCTTTGCGCTGACGCTCGAGGAGCAGCGCAAGGCGGCGCTGATGAGCCGGCCCGGCGCCGACGGCAGCGACGCCTTCGGACTGGCGATGCAGGCGATGGCGCTTTACCGTGAACTGGAACGCCTGCCGGGGTTCATGAAGACGCCGGCGATGCGGCAGGTCTTCGCCCCGGCTGCGCACGACGCGTCGTGCCTGGGCCCGCTGTTCGGCGAGATGGCGGAGGCGATGGTCGCCGGCGGCGCCCCGGGCGGCCGTTGACCGTCGGGCGAGAATCGGCAAGAGCGAACGACAGCGAAAGGGACCGCCCGCATGGAATCGATCGCCACCGTCGACTGGATGCGCGTCCTCGGCGTCGTCGCCCTCGGCATCGCCGCCTGGTTCGGCGTGCGCGTGCTGCTGCGCGTGGTGCGGGCGGCGCTTATCACGCGCGTGAAGGACGCCGAGGACGAGAAGCGCATCACCACCGTGGTGCGTGCCGTCAAGTACATCGCCAGCGTCGTGGTGCTGGCGGTGGTCGTGATGCTGATCCTGTCGAACTTCGGCATCTCGATCGCGCCGCTGCTCGGCGCGGCGGGCGTGGCCGGCGTGGCGGTGGGCCTGGCGGCGCAGGGCATCGCGCGTGATTTCATCCGCGGCCTGTCGCTGCTGATCGACAACCAGATCCGCGTCGGCGACTGGGTGGAGATCGCCGGCAAGGCGGGAGTGGTCGAGGAAGTGACCATGCGCACGGTCACCCTGCGCGACTACGAGGGCACGGTGCACTTCATCCCGACCGGTGACGTGCACATCGTCACCAACCGTTCGTTCGGCTACTCCTACGCGCTGCTCGACATCGGCATCGGCTACGACGCCGACGTCGACCGCGCGATGCGGGTGATGCGGGAGGTGGCGGAGGATCTGCGGGCGGAACCGGACTTCGCCAGGCTGCTGCTCGAGCCGATCGAGGTCGCCGGGGTAGACCGCTGGGCCGACTCGTCGGTCGTCCTCAGGTCGCGCATCAAGGTGCCGCCGGGACGCGCCGCGGACGTGCGCCGCGAGATGCTGCGCCGCCTGAAGAAGCGCTTCGACGCCGAGGGCATCGCCATCCCGTACCCGCACATGACGCTGGTGACGCCGCCGCGTCGGGGAGGCGACACGGAAGCGACCGACGCGGGCGCCGCGGAGGGGCAACGGCCTTGACACCGACCGGCGAGCGCCCGTGGCTGCGCTACTACGGCGCGGTGCCGGCGAGCATCGACTATCCGCGCATCACGCTGTACGAGGCGGTGGCCGCCACCGCGCAGCGCTCGCCCGATGCGCTCGCCTGGGACTTCTTCGGCACCACCGCGACCTACCGCGAACTGCTCGCGTCGATCGACGCCGCGGCGGCCGCACTCGCCTCGCTCGGCCTGCACCGCGGCGAGCGGCTGCTGATCTCGATGCCCACCGCGCCGGCCGGCGTCATCGCCTTCTACGCGGCCAACAAGCTCGGCGTGGTGCCGGCACTGATCCACCCGCTTTGCACCGCGCCGGAGATCGAGCACTACCTGAACGCCAGCGGCGCCCGTGTAGCGCTGACGCTGGACGCCTTCTACGGCGTGCTGGCGCAGGTGAAGCCCGAGCAGCCGCTCGAGCGCATCGTCCTTTGCCGCATCGGTGACTACCTGTCGCCGGTCAAGCGCTGCGGTTTCTGGCTGACCAAGGGGCGGAAGATCGCCGCGGTGCCGGCCGACGAGCGCGTTTTTTGGTGGGAGGATCTGATGGCGGAAAGCCATCCGGCGGCGCCGCGCGCATCGACCGGCACCGACGACCCGGCGGCGATCCTTTTCTCCGGCGGCACCACCGGCGTGCCGAAGGGCATCGTGCTGTCGAACCGCAACCTGATCGCCGAGGGCATGCAGGCGGCGGCGTGGGGCGGCATGGGCGGCGGCGACTCGATCCTCGCCATCCTGCCGATCTTCCACGGCTTCGGCCTCGGCGTATGCGTCAACGCCGCCTTCATGGCCGGCGGCAAGTCGATCCTGGTGCCGCAGTTCTCGGCCGAGATCGTCGCCAGGTTGCTGAAGTCGGCGCGGCCGAACCTGCTGGTCGGCGTGCCGACGCTGTACGACGCGCTGTCGAAGGACCCGCGGCTCGCGAAGAGCGACCTGTCGTGCCTGCGCGCCTGCTTTTCCGGCGCCGACACCCTGCCGCGGCCGGTCAAGGAACGCTTCGAGGCACTGGTCGCCTCGCACGGCGGCAAGGTCAAGCTGCTCGAGGGCTACGGGCTCACCGAGGCGGTCACGGCGATCATGGCCATGCCCCTGAGCGAATATCGCGAGGGCTCGATCGGCATCCCGTTCCCCGACATGGACGCCAGGATCTGCCGCTTCGGCACCACCGAGGAGCTGCCGGCCGGCGCGGAAGGCGAGATCTGCATCGCCGGCCCGGCGGTGATGACGGGTTACCTCGGCGACCCGCAGGCCACCGCCGAGGCGCTGAAGGTGCACGCCGACGGCCGCACGTGGCTGCACACCGGCGACCTCGGCCGGCGCGACGAGGACGGCTTCTTCTACTTCACCGTGCGCGCCAAGCGGATGATCAAGTCCTCCGGCTTCAACGTCTATCCGGCGCAGGTGGAGCAGGTGCTGTACCGGCACCCGGCGGTGCTTGATGCCTGCGTGATCGGCGTGCCCGACGAGGCGCAGGTCGAGCGGGTGAAGGCGGTGGTGGTGCTGAAGGACCCGGCGCAGGAAGGCGACGCCACCGCGCAGGAGCTGATCGACTACTGCCGCGAGCGGCTGATCAAGTGGTCGTGCCCGCGCGAGGTCGAGTTCCGCCGCGAACTGCCGAAGACGCGGGTGGGCAAGATCGACTTCAAGGCGCTGGTCGCCGAGCACGTTGCAAGGAGCAGGCAGTGAACGATCGGACGGGGCTGGATGTGCGCTGTCCCGCGGCGGGACGCGGGCAGGGCGTCGGGGGCGCGACGTGAACGGCGGCGAGCGGATCGCCGCGGTGCTGCGCGCGCACGGCGTGCCGGTGCTGTTCACCCTGTGCGGCGGCCACATCTCGCCGATCCTGGCCGCAGCCAAGGCGCGCCACATCCGCGTCGTCGACACGCGCGACGAGGCCACCGCCGTGTTCGCCGCCGACGCGATGGCGCGGCTGACCGGCACGCCCGGCGTGGCGGCGGTCACCGCCGGTCCCGGCCTGACCAACACGGTCACCGCGCTGAAGAACGCGCTAC
>JBHJND010000649.1:0-8732 GCA_048497655.1 Caballeronia novacaledonica | reverse complement strand
GTGGTGGCGGTGAACCACCGCCCCGGGCGCTATCTCGGGGTCTGAAGGCGAAAAAAAACCGCGGCAGTTGCCGCGGTTTGTCTGTCGGCGAAAAACGCCGGTCAGATCGGCTTGATTTCCGACGCCTGCGGGCCTTTCGGGCCCTGCTTGACGACGAACTCGACCTTCTGGCCTTCCTGCAGCGACTTGAAGCCGTTCGCCTTGATCTCGGAGAAGTGCGCGAACAGGTCCTTGCCGCCGTCGTCCGGCGTGATGAAGCCAAAGCCCTTAGCGTCGTTGAACCACTTGACGGTTCCCTGTGCCATTCGAAGTTTCCTTAACGAAGTTGAATTTAATCGGCCGCGGGAAAAGCCCCGTGGCGAGCAGACGTTCAAGCGGCGTAAACCTAGGGAAACCTGGGACGCGTCGTTGTTCTACGAACCAAACAACGAGCCTCGGAAAACCGGAGGACAACCTGACTCAAGCGAAAGCTGGCGAAGTGTACGCGGATTTTCGAGCGCGTGCAGGAGTCTTTGCCGCCCTTGCCCTTACGCAACTCGTGCCGGCGGCGGATCGCTAACGTAGATGCGGGCCGCCCTGCCGGCCGGGCGCTGCTTTCCGCCGGCCGGGCGCCGTGAATGGAGGCCAGGAAATCATGACCGGCAAACTGATCGTATTCGGCGACGATGCGCGGCAGCGGGTCTGTGCGGGGCTGAACAGGCTGGCCGACGCGGTGAAAGTCACGCTCGGGCCGCGCGGCCGCACGGTGGTGCTCGGCCGGCCCTACGGCGCGCCGACGGTGATCAACTCCGGGGTCGCCGTGGCACGCGAGGTCGAGCTCGACGATCCGATCGAGAACCTCGGCGCGCGGATGCTGCGTGAGGTGGCCTCGCGCACCTCGGAACTCGCCGGCGACGGCACCACCACCGCCACCGTGCTGGCGCAGGCAATGGTCAACGAGGGGCTGAAGTTCGTCGCCGCCGGGCACGACCCGATGGGCATCAAGCGCGGCATCGACCTGGCGGTCGAGGCTATCGTCGCGCGGCTGAAGGACACCTCGCGTCCCTGCGCCACGGCGCAGGAGATCGCCCAGGTCGGCACCATCTCGGCCAACGGCGAAGCGGCGATCGGCAACCTGATCGCCGAGGCGATGGGCAAGGTCGGCAACTCCGGCGTGATCAAGTCGGAGGACGCGCGCGGCATGGCGAGCGAACTCGAGGTGGTCGAGGGCCTGCAGTTCGACCGCGGCTACCTGTCGCCTTATTTCATCAACGACGCCGAGAAGCAGCGGCTGGTGCTCGACGACGCCTTCGTGCTGATCCACGACAAGTCGATCTCCGCCGTGCGCGACCTGCTGCCGCTGCTGGAGGAGGTGATCAAGGCCAACAAGCCGCTGCTGGTGATCGCCGAGGACGTCACCGGCGAGGCGCTGGCCACGCTGGTGGTCAACGCCGTGCGCGGCGTGCTCAAGGTGAGCGCCGCCAAGGCGCCGGGCTTCGGCGAGCGGCGGGCGGCCCTGCTGCAGGACATCGCCATCGTCACCGGCGGCAAGGTGATCTCCGAGGAGATGGGACTGTCGCTGGAGAAGGCCACCCTGGAGCAACTCGGCCGCGCGCGCCGCATCGAGAGCGACAAGGACAACACGACGCTGATCGGCGCCGTCGGCGAGCCGGCGCAGATCCAGGCGCGGATCGCCGCGCTGCGCGCCGAGCGCGAGAAGTCGACCAGCGACTATGACCGCGAGAAGCTCGACGAGCGCATTGCCAAGCTCTCCGGCGGCGTGGCGCTGATCCGCGTCGGCGCATCGACCGAGTTGGAGATGAAGGAGAAGAAATCGCGGGTCGAGGACGCGCTGCACGCCACGCGGGCGGCGGTCGCCGAGGGCATCGGGCCGGGCGGCGGCATCGCCCTGCTGCGCGCGGCGGCGGCGCTCGACGATTTGCACGGCGAGAACCTTGCCCAGCAGTGCGGCATCGACACGGTGCGCCGGGCGCTGGAGGCGCCGCTGAAGCAGATCATCCGCAACGCCGGCGCCGAACCGGCGCCGATCCTCGAGCAGGTGCGCAGCGGCGAGGCGAACTGGGGCTACAACCTGGCCACCGAGACCTACGGCGACATGTTCGCCATGGGCGTGATCGATCCGACCAAGGTGACGCGGCTCGGCCTGCAGCACGCCTCGTCGATCGCCAGCCTGATCCTGACCACCGACTGCGTGATCGCCGAGAAGCCGGCGCCGCCGGGCGGCCCGCCGATGCCGGCCATGGAATAGCGCCGGGCCGCGGCGCGGCGCCGCGGCCGGCGCTCAGCCGAGCAGCCGAACCTTGATGCGCTGGCCGAACGACAGGCCGTTCCACCAGGCCTGTCCCTCGCGCAGCTTGTGCCGCCCGGCCTCCGACAGCGTGAAGTAGACGACGTAAGGGGTCTCGCGGTGGCGTCCGGCGATCTGCACGTACTCGTAGGTGAACAGCAGGCCGGCCAGCAGCGGGATCTCCGGGCAGCCGTACAGCCAGACGCGCGGCGTGGTGGCGCCCATCAGCGCCATCAGGTGGCCGCGGTCGAGCAGGTCGAGGACCTGCAGCAGCCGCCCCCGCAGCGGTAGCCGGTCGATGCGGTCGAGCGCGTACTCGCGCTGCGCGCGCGCCCAGACCTCGGCCGGCGCGGCCACCGGCAGCAGAAGCGCCGATGCGCCGCCCAGCCCGGCCGTGAAGGCGATGTCGCGTGCCATTCGCACCTCCGTGGGCGGCGTCGGCGCGGCGGTGGACCCGCCGGCCGCGGCCTCCCGGCGATTGGGGTCGCCATGCCGGGTTTCTAGCCGATGCGCGGCGATCCGGCGAGATGCGACCATTCACGCAAACGGACGATGGCCGTCTACCGTCCTGGAGGAACAGCCATGCGCGCCGCCTTCTACGAACGCACCGGCCCCGCGCGGGAGGTGCTGCAACTTGCCGACGTCGCCACGCCCGAGCCCGGGTCGGGCGAGGTGCGGGTGCGGCTGTCGACCTCCGGCGTCAATCCCTCGGATGTGAAGTCGCGCGCCGGACTGCGCTCGAAGGAACTGGCCTTCCCGCGCATCGTGCCGCACAGCGACGGCGCCGGCACCATCGATCGCGTCGGCGACGGCGTGCCGGCGGCACGGGTCGGCGAGCGGGTGTGGGTCTGGAATGCGGCGTGGAAGCGTGCCTTCGGCACGGCGGCGCAGTACGTCGTGCTGCCCGCCACGCAGGCGGTGACGCTGCCGGCGTCGGTGCCGTTCGACGTCGGCGCCTGCCTCGGCATCCCGGCGCTCACCGCGCTGCACGCGGTCCGCATGGACGGCGGCGTCGAGGGCAAGTCGGTGCTGGTCACCGGCGGCGCCGGCGCGGTCGGCCACTACGCGGTGCAGATGGCCAAGCTCTGCGGCGCGAGCCGGGTCCTCGCCTCGGTCAGCAGCGACGAGAAGGCGATGGCGGCGCTGCAGGTCGGCGCCGACGCCGTGATCGACTACCGGAGCGAGGACGTCGCGAGCCGCGTGCGCGGCCTCACCGGCGGCCAGGGCGTCGACCGGGTGGTCGAGGTCGACTTCGCCGCCAACGTGAACGCCTCGCTCGCCGTGGTCCGGCCGGAGGGCGACATCGTCGTCTACGGCAGCAGCCGGCCGGAGATCGCGGTGCCTTTCTTCCCGGCGATCGTCAACAACGTGCGCCTGCGCTTCTTCATCGTCTACAACCTGGCGCCGGCCGATCGCGCGGCCGCCGTCGAACTGCTGACGGGGTGGCTGCGCAGCGGCAGCCTGCAGCACGCCGTCGCCGTGCGGCTGCCCCTCGACTCGATCGCCGAGGCGCACGAACGGGTCGAGGCGGGCAGCGCCGTCGGCAACGTGGTGCTGCAGATCCCCTGACCGTCGCCTTGCGGCAAATCGGGCGCGAAATGCGCCTGGGCGCGACGAAACGGCGGGAAGGCGGAACGAACGGCGAAACGCGCCGGTGGCGCGACGAAACGGCTCCTGCAGTCCGGTCCTCGATTTGCGCAGTCCGTCGCAAGTCGCTCGCGACGCTCGTCGTTGCTGCCTAGAGTTCACTCATCGCAGCAACGAACCCGAACGAGAGGACCGAACCATGAACGCCAGCTTCGCCACCCCGACCGCCACCCGCATCGCCGCTTTCGCCGCCGCCATCCTGACCAGCGCCGTCGTCCTCGGTGCCACCGTCCTCGGCATGCAGTCCGGCAGCCAGGCCGCCGACCTGCAGTTGGTCGCGCTCGACCGCGTCGTAGTCACCTCGCCGGCCGTCAACTGACCGGTCGCGCCGGCAGGCGCGGCTCGACGGTCCGGCCGCGCCGCCCGCGCGGCAGGACAAAGGAAAGCCCGGCCCGGCCGGGCTTTTTCGCTCGGTGCCCGGTGCGGCAGGTCGCCGGCGCCGTCAACCCGCCGGCAGATTGTCGATGGCCACCGGTTCGACCTCGTCGACCGGCGTGAAGCCGAGCACGCGGCCGAGGAAGTAGAGCTCAGCCTCCAGCGCCCGCCTGATGTTCTGCGCGCGGCGGAAGCCGTGCTGCTCGCCTTCGAACTCGATGTAGGCGACCGGCCGGCCGCGCGCGCACGGCGGCGACGATGGCGCGGCTCTGCTCGGGCGGCACCGCCCTGTCCTCGGCGCCCTGGAAGGTGATCAGCGCGGAATTCATCCGCTCGAGGTGGTGGATCGGGCTGCGCGCGCGGTAGGTCTCGCGGCCCTCGGGCAGCGGCGCGATCAGCCCGTCGGTGTAGCGGCTCTCGAACTTGTGGGTGTCGGCGGCGAGCAACTCGAGATCGGCGATGCCGAAGTAGTTGATGCCGGCGACGAAGGCGTCGGTGAAGGCGAGCGCGCAAAGCACGGTGTAGCCGCCGGCGCTGCCGCCGCGGATGACGACCCGCCGCGGGTCGACGCGGCCGGCCGAGACCAGGTGGCGCACCGCGGCTACCGTGTCGGCGAGGTCGACCACGCCCCAGCCGCCGCGCAGCCGCTCGCGGTAGGCGCGGCCGTAGCCGGAGGAGCCGCCGTAGTTGACGTCGACCACCGCGAAGCCGCGGGTGGTGAAGAACTGCTTCGCCAGGTGCAGGTCAGTCGAGTGGTGGGCGGTCGGCCCGCCGTGCAGCGTCACGATGAGCGGCGGCAGCTCGCCTGCCGGCGCGGCGAAGCCCGGGTTGCGCGGGGCAAAGAAGAAGGCGTGCGCCGTGCGCGACTCGCCGTCGGCGCCGGCGTCGGTGGGGAACTCGATCGGCTCGCCGCGCGAGACGAACGGCTGCGGCAGCGGCGGACTCGCCGACGTGCGACGGACCACCCGGTGGCTACCGGTGCGCAGGTCGATCGTGATCAGCGCCGGCAGGTCGTCCGGCGCCGATGCGACGGCAAAGGCGGTGTGCGCATCGAGCAGTCCGAGCGAGCGGTAGCCGATGAAGGGGACCTCCAGCTTCGTCGTCGCGCCGCTCGCCAGATCGATCAGGGCCAGCGAGTCGACCGCCTTGCGGCAGATGCGCGCCAGCGCGCGGCCGTCGCCGAGCAGCGCGTAGCTGGCGGTGCCGAACTGCCACGGCGGCGTGCCGATCTCGGCGTCCAGGTGCGTCACCTGCGCGCTCGCGCCGCCGCGCCAGCGATGGAGGTTCCACCAGCCGTCGCGGTCGGACAGGAAGTACAGCGTGCCGTCGGCATCCCAGCATGGCTCGCTCACCGACTCGGCGTCGCCGCCGGCGATCGCCTGCAAGCCTCGCAGGCCGTCGGCGGTCGGTTCGCCGACGTACAGCCGCGTGCCGTCCCACGGCATCAGCGGGTGGTTCCAGCCGACGAAGGCCAGCCGCTGCCCGTCGCGGCTGGGCCGCGGAAAGGCGACGAAGTCGGAATCGCCGAACAGCACCGCGCCTTCGGAAGGCCGCGCCGGTTCGAGCGCGACGATCGCGTTCCTTGCTTCGCCCGTGCCGCGGTGATCCTCGCGGACGAAGAAGGCGTGCGCGCCATCGGCGGTGGCGGCGCCGTCGGCGTAGCGCAGGCCGGCCGGCGTCAGCGGCTGCGCCGCCTTGCCGCCGTCGAGCAGGTACAGCCGCTGGTCGTCGTCGCAACTGGCGAGCACCCCGCCTGCGGCGTGCACGAAGGCGATGCCGCCGTACTCGTGCACGCGCGTGCGCAGGTTGAAGCCGGGCGGCGTGACCTCGGTCGGGTGCCCGTCGGCGCCGAGCGCCATCAGCGCGATTCGGCCGCCCTCGTCGGGCCGGCTTTCGCTCCAGTACAGCCGGCCGCCGTGCGCGCGCGCATGGCCGATGCTGGCCGAGGCCGTGGCCAGCGCCGCTGCCGACAGCGGTGAGGCCCACGCGCCGTAGCGGGCGACGGCTGAAGCGGCCACGTCAGGCATCCGGGTCGCAGCGTGTCCGGGCATGGCAGTCTTGCCGCTAGCCCATGCAGAAGACGTTCAGCTTGTTGCCGTCGTACGGCGTCAGGATGCCGAGGCTGGGCTTGTCCATCGCGCGGCCCCAGGCGATGCCGCGCTCGAATTCCATCAGCCGCCCGGCGCCGACTTCGGCCAGCAGCGCGTCGTAGAACGCCGCGGCGCGCGGCATGTCGTTGGTGCCCAGCGTGACGTAGCCGATCATCGTCTCCTCCATGTCGTTGTGCTTCGGAGCGGCAGTTTAGTGGCGCTTCCGGCGCCGGCGCGACAGGGTAGCCCGGTGCTGCCGCCTGGCGTACGCTGGCGGGCCGCGCCAACGGCGCGCACGATCGTGGAGGGCGCATGGAGACGCTGCAAGGCAAGAGGCAACCCGGCCGCGAGCCGGTCCGCCGGCTGGTCGTGACGCTGGCGGCGCTGCTCGCCATCGCCGATGCGGCACAGGCACAGATACAGTCGCCGCCGCCGAGCCCGGTGACCACCGTGCTGACGACCGAGGCCGACGGCACCGTCACGCTCGACCAGCGCGTGGTGGTCAACGCGCCGCTGGCCGAGGTCTGGCAGGCGCTGACCACCAGCGACGGCTGGCGCGGCTGGGCGGCGCCGTTCGCGGTGGTCGATCTGCGCCCCGGCGGCATCATCGAGACCAGCTACCGGCCCGACGCGCAGGCCGGCTCGCCGGAGAACATCCGCAACCTGGTCCTCGCCTACCTGCCGAAGCGGATGTTCGCCATCCGCAACGTGCAGGCGCCGCCCAAGGCGCCGTTCGATGTGCCCACCTTCCAGTCGATGCATACCGTCGTGCTGGTCGAGCCGCTGACCGAGCGCACCACCGCCGTCTCGTTCGTGCAGCCCGGCTATCGCGCCGGCGAACCCTACGACACCGTGCTGAAGCACTTCCGCTGGGGCAACGGCTGGACTCTGGAGCAGTTGAAGAAGCGCTTCGACGTCGGCCCGGTCGACTGGGCAAAGCTCGCCGCCGAGGCGCAGAAGGCGGCGAAGAAGTAGCCCTGCCTTGCTTCGGGGCAAGGGCGATGCGCGGGCGCCACAGGCGGGCGCGCGCCTCTGACATGGGTCAGCCGGCCGCGGGAGGGCGTTGCTAGGCTGTCGCGCGTCGAATGCCGCCCTGCGGCGCGCCGCTGAGCGCCGGGGCGGCCGCAAGAACAACGCCAGAACGCGACGAGTTCCCCGTGGCCAACATCCTGCTGCTCTACTCGACCAACTACGGCCTGTCGAAGAGGATCTGCGAGACCCTGCAGGCCAGCCTGCGTGCCAGGGGCCAGCAGGCCGAGGTGCAGCCACTGGTCGGCTACGCCGCCGACCCGAAGTCGTTCGACTCGGTGGTGATCGGCGCCAGCATCAAGCACGGCAAGCACCACCCGAGCGTGCTGCAGTTCATCCGCGCCCACCAGCCGCTGCTCGACGCGAAGCCGTGCGCGCTGTTCTCGGTCAACCTGGTGGCGCGCAAGCCGGCCAAGAACACGCCGCAGACCAACCCGTACCTGAAGCGCTTCCTCGCCCGCTGCCCGTGGGAGCCGAAGCTCACCGGCGTGTTCGCCGGCGAGCTCGACTACTCGCGCTACGGCCCGGTCGACAAGCACATGATGCGATTCGTCATGTGGATCAACAAAGGGCCGACCGACTTCTCGACCAAGGTGCAGTTCACCGACTGGGACGAGGTCGAGCGCTTCGCCGGCAAGGTGGCGGCATTCGCCAACGGCGAGCCCGTCTAGGCAGGGCGGCGCGGTGCGGGCGCTGCTCGACCGGTTGAACGGGCCGCTGCACCTCGGGGTGGCGCTGGCCGCCGCCTGGCTGATCGTCGGCAGCCGCTGGATCGGCATGTACGACCGGATGCCCGAGGCGCCGGGCTGGGCCGACCTGGCGCACGTCGCGGTCGGCTTCGCCGCGCTGGCCATCGGCCTGCTGTACGCCGCCGCGGTGGCGCAGGGCGGCCGCTGGCGTGAGTACTTCCCTTACCTCGCCGGCGGCATGGGCGCGGTGGTGCGCGACCTCGCCGGCATCCTGCGCGGCCGGCTGCCGGCGGTGGAGGGCGGTGGCCTGCTGCCGATGATCGAGGGCCTGCTGCTGCTCGCCTTCCTGCTCGCCGCGCTGACCGGCGCCGCGTGGTTCTTCGCGCAGGCCACGCCCGGCGCGGTGGCGCTGCGCGAGGCGCACATCGTCGCCGCGCGCGCCTGCGCGGCGATGGTGCTGCTGCACTTCGCCGGCGTCGCGCTGCACCTGCTCGACTTCGTGCGCGACTGACGCCAGGCCCGGCGCGCCCGCCTCAGCCGTCGTCGGCGCCGAGGTCGGCCGGCTTGCCCGTGTACCAGCCGTCGGAGACGCCGGCCAGGTCGGCGGCGCGCCAC
>JBHJND010000648.1:0-3679 GCA_048497655.1 Caballeronia novacaledonica | reverse complement strand
GGCCGGGAACTTCGGCATGTAGTAAGGGTTCCTCGGGCTCACCCACTGGTTGCCCGGCGTGTGCACGCCGTTGAAGACGACCTGGTTGATCGCCTCGCGGTCGATGGCGAGCTCGAAGGCCTGCCGCACCTTCGGGTTCCTGCCCAGCGGGTTGTTGGCCTTCTCGCCGTTGGCGAGGTTGATCGTCAGCCCCTGGTAGCCGAGTTCGGTGCCGGTGGCCAGGCGCAGCTTCGCGTCCTTCTTGACCTCCTCGACGTCAGTGGCGAGCAGCCGCTCGAGCAGGTCGAGCTGGCCGGACTTGAGGTTGGCCAGCCGAACGGTGGAGTCCTGAATCGGCCTGTAGACGATGCGGTCGATCTTCACCCGCTTGGCGTCCCAGTAGTCCTTGAAGCGCTCGACCACGATGCGGTCCTGCGGCACCCGCTCGACGAAGCGGTACGGCCCGGCGCACACCGGCGCGGTGCCGAACTTGTCGCCGAGCGCCTTGGCCGCCTTCGGCGACACCATCATGCCGGCGCGGTCGGTCAGCTGGGCGATCAGCGGCGAGAACGGCGATTTGAGCTGCAGGCGGATCGTCAGCGGGTCGACCACCTCGACCCGGTCGACCTGCGCGATCTCGGCCCGCCGGAACGAGCCCTGCATGGTCAGGTGCCGCTCGAGGCTGAACTTCGCCGCCTCGGCGTTGAACGGCTCGCCGTCGTGGAACTTCACGCCGGGGCGCAGCTTGATCGTCACCGCCTTGCCGTCGGTGGAGACCTGGTGCGACAGCGCCAGCTGCGGCACGACGTTCAGCTTCTCGTCGATGTCGAACAGCTTGTCGCAGATCGAGGCGAAGACGATCCGCCCGACATAGGTGCGCGCCAGCGTCGGGTCGAGGACGTCCGGGTCCTCGGCCAGGCCGATGCGCAGCGTGCTCTGCGCCTGCGCCGCGCCGGCCGTAATGACCAGCCCGAGCGCCAGCGCCGCGATGATCGCCGTTGGCTTGCCGCTTCTGAGGTTCATCTGCTCTCCGCCTTTGTCGAAAAGTTGCCGTGCGCCGTGCACGACAGGTCTGCAAATCGATCAGCCGGCACCGCGCTCCGCAAAGGCCGCCTGCAGCCGCGCCAGCGCCGGGTTGTGCGGCGGCCGTCGCGTCGCTGCGCCGGCGACGGCGTCGATCTCCCGCCAGCGATGGCAGGCAACGGCGCCGTCGTCGTCCACTTCCTCCAGCGCCGGCACCTCCGTCCGGCAGCGCTCGACCGCGTGCGGGCAGCGGGTGTGGAAGTGGCAGCCGGGCGGCGGCGCCAGCGGGCTGGGCACGTCGCCGCCGACCACATTGTCCCGCGCGCGCGCGCCCGGCACCGGCACCGGCACGGCGGCCAGCAGCGCCCTCGTGTAAGGGTGGCGCGGTCCCTCGAAGACCCGCTGCGCCGGCCCGCTCTCGACGAAGCGGCCGAGGTACATCACCGCCACCGAGTCGGCCACCTGCCGCACCACCGACAGGTCGTGCGAGATGAAGACGTAGGCCAGGCCGAAGCGGCGCTGCAGGTCGGCCAGCAGGTTGAGGATCTGCGCCTGGATCGACACGTCGAGCGCGGAGACCGGCTCGTCGCAGACGATCACCCTCGGCTCGGCGGCCAGCGCGCGGGCGATCGCCAGCCGCTGCCTCTGTCCGCCCGAGAACTCGTGCGGATAGCGGCTCGCCGACTCCGGCCGCAGCCCCACCAGCGACAGCAGCTCGGCCACGCGCGAGCGCCGCCCGCTGTGCGGCACCGTCTCGTGCAGCATCAGCGGCTCGGCCAGCATGTCGCCGGCGGTCATGCGCGGGTTCAGCGAACCGTAGGGGTCCTGGAAGATGATCTGCAGCCGGCCGCGCACCGCGCGCAGCTCGGCCGGCGGCAGCCCGACGAGTTCGCGCCCGTCGAGCTTCACCGTGCCGCGGCTCGGCTCGATCAGGCGCAGTACCAGCCGTGCCACCGTCGACTTGCCGCAGCCGGACTCGCCGACGATCGCCATCGTCTGCCCGGCGCGCACGTCGAAGGACACCCCGTCGACCGCCCTGACCGACGCCGTGCCGCGCCCGAACAGGCCGGTGCTGACCGCGAAGTGCTTGGCCAGGTCGCGGACCTCGAGCGCTGTGCTCATCGAACCCTCCCGCGGCGCCTGCGGGACTGGCGCCCGCCACGACCGGCGGCCCTCATGCCACGGCCTCGAGCGCCGGCAGCGAGGCGGCGAGCGACTCGAGCGGCGCCTTCCAGCAGCGCGAGCGCCGCCCCGCGCCGAGATCCTGCAGCGGCGGCATCTCGCGGCATTGCTCGTCGGCGAACGGGCAGCGGGCGGCGAAGCGGCAGCCGTCGGGCATCGCCGTGGCGGCCGGCACCATGCCGTCGATCGCCGCCAGCCGCGCACCCGCGGCGGCCAGCGCCGGCATCGCGCCCATCAGGCCGACCGTGTAGGGGTGCTGCGGCATCGCGAAGATCTCCCGCACCGGCGCCTGCTCGACCACCTGCCCGGCATACATCACCAGCACCCGGTCGGCCATCTCGGCGACCACGCCGAGGTCGTGCGTGATCAGCAGCACCGCCGTGCCGAGTTCGGCGCGCAGCGCCCGCATCAGGTCGAGCACCTGCGCCTGGATCGTCACGTCGAGCGCCGTGGTCGGCTCGTCGGCGATGAGCAGCGCCGGCTGGCACAGCAGCGCCATGGCGATCATCACGCGCTGGCGCATGCCGCCGGACATCCGGTGCGGGAACTCGTCGATCCGCTTCTCGGGCGCCGGGATGCGCACGTGCCGCAGCATCTGCAGCACCTGCTCGCGCGCCTGCTTCGCGGTGGCGCCGCGGTGGCGGACCAGCACCTCGGCCAGCTGCGAGCCGACCGTGAAGGCCGGGTTCAGCGAGGTCATCGGCTCCTGGAAGATCATCGCCAGCCGGTCGCCGCGCAGGTCGGCCATCGACCGCGGATCGAGCCCCAGCAGGTCGCGCCCCTCGAAGGCGATGCGGCCGCCGACCTGCGCCGAAGCGCGCGGCAGCAGCCCCATGACGGCCAGCGCGGTGACGCTCTTGCCGCAGCCCGACTCGCCGACCACGCACAGCGTCTCGCCGGCCGACAGCGTGAAGCTCACCCCGTCGACCGCGCGCGCCGGACCGTGGTCGGTACGGAACAGCACGCGCAGGTCGTCGACCTCGAGCAGGGGCTTCATTTCGCCGCGGTGGCGCGCTCGATCTCGGCGTTGATGAACTCGCGGTCCCACACACCACCGGGCGAGGCGCGGGTGGCGAAGAACCTGGCGAAGTGCACGAAACGCTCGCGGCTCACCGTCTCCAGCCGCTCCAGTTCCGCCAGCGGGTCGGCGTGGTCGTCCACCCGCAGGTCGAGCGCCGGGTACTCCTCGGTGCCGTAGATCTTCAGCGCCGCCGACTGCCGGCCGCGCTTGTCGCCGCCGGCGGCCTCGCCGGCCTTCAGCGCGGCGATCAGCCGGCGCGGCAGCGGCAGGTCGGCCGCCGCGGCGAAGACGCGCACCGTTTCGCCGATCACCTCGGGGCCGGCCAGCATGTTGCCGGCCACCGAGAAGCCCTCGTGGATCGCCTGTCCGCACCATGGCACGCAGGCTTCGCCGGTGAAGGCGGCGATGCGTCCGGCGGCATCCTGCACGTGCAGTTGCCGCGCGGCGCGACCGGGGTCCGAGCCGATGAGCAGG
>JBHJND010000647.1:0-8904 GCA_048497655.1 Caballeronia novacaledonica | reverse complement strand
TGCCGCGTTGATGTGCACCGGCGGGTAACCAAGGGCGGCGGGTGGCCGTCGCAGCGAAGTCAAGGAGGAGCGTCGGGCGCAGCCCGACGCGGGGGACATGAGCGGAGGCGGCCACCCGCCGCCCATGGCGTGCACGGCCTCCGTAGAAGAGCTTGAAGACGCAACGAGGGCCTGCAACAGGACGATACGAAGATTCGCCTAGCGCCAGGCTCTGACTCGACGCCGGGTTCCGGGCAAGAACGCGCTGGCCGCTGGTCTGCCGCACTGCCCATGATGTGGTGACAAAAGGCACACACCGCCGGTAGAATTCGCTCTGTGAAGCCGTTTCGCTGGAGCCCCGAAAAGAACGAGGAACTGCGGACGGGGCGCGGGCTGACGTTCGAAGCCGTCGTGGTGGCGATCGAGTCGGGCGGGCTGCTCGATATCCTGAGCCACCCGAATCCGAAGAAGTATCCGAGGCAGCGAATTCTCGTGGTCGAACTGGACCGCTACGTGCATCTCGTTCCGTTCGTCGAAGAGAAAGAGCACTTCTTCCTCAAGACGATCATTCCCAGCAGGAAGGCCACGCGGGACTACTCGAAGCCGGGTGAGAAAGATGTCGAGAATTGACGCCCATGAAGCGGAGGTCCTGAAGGCCTTCGAAGCGGGCAAGCTGAAGTCCGTGGCGACGAAGGCGGAACTGGAGCGGCTGAAGGCTGCTGCGCGCGCCACCTCGATCAAGGACCGGCGAGTGAACATCCGTCTGTCGTCCATCGACTTGACCGACATACAGGCCAAGGCGCTGGAGGAAGGCGTTCCCTACCAGACCTTGATCGCCAGCGTGCTCCACAAGTACGTCACCGGGAGACTCGCGGAGAAAACGAGGGGGGTGGCTCGCCGCTCTAGTGCGCGCGGCAAGGCGCGCCGGTGAACACGGGCGCAGCGTCTCCTCGAGACGGTCGAAGACAGAGCTAACCGCCGCCGAACGCCCTGCGGTCCCGCCGGATCATCTCCGCGCCGCGCTCGGCGATCATCATCACCGGCGCGGCGGTGTTGCCCGAGGTGATGGTCGGCATTACCGACGCGTCGACCACCCGCAGGCGGTCGACGCCGCGCAGGCGCAGCCGCGAATCGACCACCGCCATCGGGTCGTCGGCACGGCCCATCCTGAGCGTGCCGATCGGGTGGAAGATCGTCGTGCCGATGTCTCCGGCGGCGAGCTTCAGTTCTTCGTCGCTCTGCACTTTCGGCCCCGGCAGGAACTCGTCGGGGCTGTAGTGGGCAAGTGCCGGAGCCTGGGCGATCCTGCGCGTCAGCCGCAGCGAGTCGACCGCCACCTTGTGGTCCTCCGGCGTCGACAGGTAGTTCGGCTGGATCTCCGGCGCGTCGAGGAAGTCGCCGCTCTTTATCCGGATGTGGCCGCGCGAGGTCGGCCGCAGGTTGCACACGCTGGCGGTGAAGGCGGGAAAGTCGTGCAGCGGGTCGCCGAACTTGTCCAGCGTCAGCGGCTGCACGTGGTACTCGATGTTCGGTGTGGCGTGCTCCGTCGAGGAGCGGGTGAAGCCGCCGAGCTGCGACGGCGCCATCGTCAGCGGCCCGGTGCGGAAGAGCGCGTACTGCAGCGCCATCTTCGCCTTGCCGACCCAGCTGTTGGCGAGCTTGTTCAGGGTCAGCACGTTCTGGACCTTGAACCCCATGCGCAGCTGCAGGTGGTCCTGCAGGTTCTCGCCCACACCCGGCAACTCGTGCGCCACCGCAATGCCGTGCCTGCGCAGCAGCGGCGCCGGGCCGATGCCGGACAACTGCAGGATCTGCGTGCTGCCGATCGAGCCGGCGGCGAGCACGGTCTCGATGCGCGCCCCGGCGAACTGCATCTCGCCGCCGCGCACGAACTCGACGCCGGCGGCGCGCCTGCCGTCGAGGCGAAGACGGCTGACCTGCGCCTCGGTGACGACCGTCAGGTTGCTGCGACTCGCCACCGGATGAAGGAAGGCCTTCGACGCGTTCAGCCGCACGCCCCGCCGCTGCGTGACCTCGAACCTGCCGGCACCCTCGTTGTCGCCGCGGTTGAAGTCGTCGGTCGGCGGGATGCCGCACTCGGTCATCGCGGTGCGGAACGAGTTCAGGATCTCCCACTCGAGGCGCTGCTGCTCGACCCGCCATTCGCCGCCGGCGCCGTGCGCCTCGTCGGCGCCTCGCCAGTGGTCCTCGCTGCGCCTGAACACCGGCAGCACGCTGTCCCAGTTCCAGCCGCTGTCGCCGGTCAGTGCCGCCCACTCGTCGTAGTCGCGCTTCTGGCCGCGCATGTAGACCATCGCGTTGATCGACGAGCAGCCGCCGAGCACCTTGCCGCGGGCGTAGATGATCGAGCGGCCGTTCAGCCCGTCGCATGGGTCGGTGCGGTAGCACCAGTCGGTGCGCGGGTTGTTGATGCAGTAGAGATAGCCGACCGGGATGTGGATCCAGATCCAGTCGTCGCGGCCGCCGGCCTCGATCAGCAGCACCGAGACGTCGGGGTCGGCCGACAGCCTGTTGGCGAGCACGCAGCCGGCCGAACCGGCGCCGACGATCACGTAGTCGAAGCTGCCGAACGGCTTCAGCGAAGTTGCGTTCATTGGCCTGCCTTTCCCTCGGCGTCCGGTTCGTGGGGCTGTGCCTTCTGCTGCGAAAGGCGCAACAGGGTGGCCAGGGTGACCGACTTCAGGGTCGCCTTGGCGATCTCGTCGATCTCGGTCAGCACGGTGGACAGCGCGCGGTCGGCCGGCGTGCGGCCGTTGCGCTTGGTGGTGCCGCTGCCGACGTCTTCGAAGCGCGAGATCACGTCGAGCAGCGTCAGCCGGCGGGCGTTGGCGGCGAACCGGTAGCCGCCGCCGACGCCGCGCACCGACTGCACGATGCCGGCGCGGGCCAGCTCGGCCAGCACCTTGGCCAGGTGGTGCGGCGAGACCTGGTACTTCTGCGCGATCTCGGCCGCCGAGATGTGCCGCATCGGCTCGCCGGCGAACTCGACCAGGCTGTACAGCGCCAGCAGGCTGTTCTGCTGCAGCTTCATCCTTCGAGGTCCATTTCGAGCGGGATGAAGCGGCCGGCCATCATGCCCTGGCTGCGAAAGAACGAGAGGATCAGCGTGTTGTCGCTGGCGAGCATGGTGCGCACCTTGCGCACGCCGGCGCGGCGGAAGCCGGCACAGATCGACTCCAGCAGCCGGGTGCCGGTGCCGGCCAGGCGCGCATCCGGACGGACGTCGATCGCAAAGACCCAGCCGCAGGGCGGGGCGCCGAACTCCCAGTCGCGCACCTCGCCGATGACGAAGCCGACCACCTCGCCGGCCGCCTCGGCGACCAGGAACTGGGCGCTGTGCGTGGCGGCCGCGTCGCCGTAGCGGCGATACACCGAGCGCCAGTAGTCGCGCTTCTCCAGGCCGGTCACCTGCGTGTCGATGGCGATCACCGCGTCGAGGTCGCCGCGCCGCACCGGCCGGACGAAGAGCTCGGCGCGCGGCGCGGTCGTCGGCGCCGCCTCGGCCCGCTCGGCTTTTCGTCTGCTCATTGACCTGAATTAAAGAATAATGGTATTGAATTGCAAGAATAGCCCGACTCGACGGTCCCGGTGAAGGCGCACCCGATCTGAGGCGTGCCGAGGGGACCGCGTTGCGGACAAGCACGGGCGGCCATCGTCGCCGACATCGCTCGGCAGCCCGCCGCGAGTCGGGCGGGGCAGCCACAGGAGGTGCCGGGGAGATGAGCAAATGACCCGCTGGGCAATGGTTGCCGACCTGCGCCGATGCGTCGGCTGCCAGACCTGCACCGCGTCGTGCAAGGTCACCAACGCGACGCCGCCGGGCGTGCAGTGGCGGCGCGTGATCGACATGGAATTCGGCGAGTACCCCGAGGTGCAGCGCGCCTTCGTGCCGGTCGGCTGCCAGCACTGCGACGAGCCGTCGTGCGTGGCGGCCTGCCCGAGCACGGCGACGCGCAAGCGCGCCGACGGCATCGTCACCATGGACTACGACCTGTGCATCGGCTGCGCCTACTGCGCGGTCGCCTGCCCGTACCAGGCGCGCTACCGGACGCTGCGGGCGAGCTTCGCCTACGGCGAGCCGATCGACAGCGAGGCGATGACCCACAAGGAGGCGCGGCTGGCAGTGGCCACCAAGTGCACCTTCTGCGTCGACCGCATCGACGACGGCCTGGCGCGGGGGCTGCAGCCGGGTGTCGATCCGGAAGCCACGCCCGCCTGCGTCAATGCCTGCATCGCCAAGGCGATGACCTTCGGCGACCTCGACGACCCCGAGAGCAACGTGTCGACGCTGCTCGCCGGGAACCAGCACTTCCGCATGCACGAGGAACTCGGCAACGGGCCGGGCTTCTTCTACCTGTGGGATCGTGCGGTGGAAAACCCATCCACACCCCTTCCCCGTCCCCTCGAAGGGGAGGGGAACCGGTCGGCGCTGCGCGGAGGTGGCGAATGAGCTTCGGTCCCAACCCCTGGCAGCAGACGAACTGGGACTGGCGCGCCGCCGGCAACTTCATCGGCGGCGGGGCCGGCAGCGGGTTGATCATGTTCACCGCGCTGGCCGGCATCCAGGGCACGGCGGCCGCGGTGCTGCTGCTCGTCGGCCTGGCGCTGGTCGGGCTCGGACTGGCCTGCGTCTGGCTGGAACTCGGCCGGCCGCTGCGCGCGCTGCACGTCTTCTTCAATCCGAAAACCTCGTGGATGACGCGCGAGGCCGTCGCCGCGACGGCGTTGTTCCCGGTCGGCATGGCCGCGGCGGCGGGTGCGCACCTCGGCGTCGGCGCAGCCGCCTGGCCGGCGGCGCTGCTGGCGCTTGCCTTCATCTACTGCCAGGGCCGGATGCTGCAGGCGGCGCGCGGCATCGCCGCCTGGCGCGAACCGCTGACGGTCGCGCTGCTGATCGGCACCAGCCTGGCCGAAGGCGCGGCCCTGTTCTGGCTGCTGCAGCCCTGGCACGGGCAGGGCGGCACGGGGCGCGCGCTGCTATTCGGCGTGCTGCTGCTCGTGCGCGCGGCGGTCTGGGTCGGCTATCGGCAGCGACTGGCCGGGCGCGTCGCCGCCAGGGCGCGGGCTGCCCTCGATCGCGCCGGCCGCATGCTGCTGGTCGGCGGCACCGCGGTGCCGCTGGTGCTGCTGGCGGCAGGGCTCGGCGCAGGCGTCGCTTCGACTGCGCTTGCCGCGCTGGCCGGAGTGCTGGCGCTGGCCGCCGGCGCCTACCTGAAGTTCACCCTGATCACGCGCGCCGGATACAACCAGGGCTTCGCGCTGAAGGAAGTGCCGGTGCGCGGCGCGCGACGGTTCGCCGGCTAGGCGCGCCGCGGCCGCGACCCGTCCTGCCCGCAACCGCGCGATGGCCAAGCGCCTGCTTCGCCTCAACGTCAACGGCCGCCCCCGCGAGGACGCGGTGGCCGACCACACGCTTCTGCTCGACTACCTGCGCGAGGACCTCGGGCTCACCGGGGCCAAGCGCGGCTGCGACGGCGGCGAGTGCGGCGCCTGCACGGTGCTGGTCGACGGCGAGCCGCGGCTGGCCTGCATCACGCTGGCGGTGCGCTGCGAGGGCGCCGAGGTCGAGACGATCGAGGCGCTGGCGGCCAACGGCCGCATGAGCCGGCTGCAGCAGGCGTTCCACGAGAAGCTCGGCACCCAGTGCGGCTTCTGCACGCCGGGGATGATCATGGCGGCCGAGGCGCTGCTGCGGCGAAACCCCGATCCGAGCGAAGCGCAGATCCGCGACGCACTGTCCGGCAACCTGTGCCGCTGCACCGGCTACGTGAAGATCATCGAGGCGGTGCAGTCGGCAGCGCCGGCCGGCGCGGTCGGAGGCGCCGAGTGAACGCGCCCGACGAGACCGCGCTGCGCACGGCGGTGCCGCCGGCGGTGGGCGTGCGGCAGCCGCTGATCGACGGCGTGGAGAAGGTCACCGGCCGCGCGCTGTACACGGCCGACCTGCCGGCGCGCCACGCGCTCATCGGCGCGATCCTCAGGAGCCCGCTGCCGCACGCGCGCATCCGCGGCATCGACACCCGTGCCGCGCGCTCGATGCCCGGCGTGCGCGCGGTGATCACAGGCGAGGACTGCGAGGTGCCGTACGGCGTGATCCCGATCGCCTGCAACGAGTTTCCGCTCGCCCGCGGGCGCGTGCGCTACCGCGGCGAGCCGGTGGCGGCGGTGGCGGCGGTCGACGAGCCGACGGCGCGCGCGGCGCTGGCGGCGATCGTGCTCGACCTGGATCCTCTGCCGGCGGTGTTCGACGCCGCCTCGGCGCTGGCCGCCGGCGCCGTGCTGCTGCACGAGGACAAGCCGGGCAACCTCGAGCGCGAGGTCGAGCAGACCTTCGGCGACGTCGAGGCCGGCTTCGCCGCGGCGGCGCTGGTGCGCGAGGAGCGCTTCCGCTACGCCGAGGTCACGCACGCGATGATGGAGCCGAACGCCGCGCTGGCCGAGTGGGACGCCGCGCGCGAGCGCCTGACGCTGCACTCGGTGACCCAGGTGCCTTACTACGTGCACCTGGCGCTGGCCCGCTGCCTGCAGCTGGACGAGTCGCAGATCCGCGTCGTCAAGCCCTTCGTCGGCGGCGGCTTCGGCCATCGCACCGAGACGCTGAACTTCGAGATCATCGCCTCGCTGCTGGCCCGCGCCGCCGCCGGCACCGTCAAGCTGGAACTGTCGCGCGAGGAGACCTTCCTCACCCATCGCGGCCGGCCGGAGACCGACGTGCGGCTGAAGATCGGCCTGACCGGCGAGGGGAGGATCACGGCGATCGACTGCGAGGTGATCCAGCGCGGCGGCGCCTATGCGGGCTACGGCCTGGTGACGATCCTGTATGCCGGCGCGCTGCTGCACGCGATCTACCGCGTGCCGGCCAGCCGCTACCACGGCCTGCGCGTGTACGCCAACACGCCGCCGAACGGCGCCATGCGCGGCCACGGCTCGGTCGACGTGCGGCACGCCTTCGAGGCGCTGTTGGACTCGATGGCGGCCGAACTCGGGCTCGACCCGTTCGCCCTGCGCCGGGCCAACCTCTTCGACGCGCCGCACCGGACGATCAACGACCTGCAGGTCAACTCCTGCGGCCTCGCGGAGTGCCTCGACAAGGTCGAGGCGGCTTCCGGCTGGCGCGAGCGGCGTGGCCGCCTGCCTGCCGGCCGCGGTCTCGGCATGGCCTGCTCGCACTACGTCAGCGGCTCGGCCAAGCCGGTGCACTGGAGCGGCGAGCCGCACGCGGTGGTGAACCTGAAGCTCGACTTCAACGGCGGCATCACGGCGCTGACCGGCGCCGCCGACATCGGGCAGGGCTCCTCGACGCTGATCGCGCAGGCGGTGGCCGAGGTGCTCGGCCTGTCGCTCGACCGGCTGCGGGTGATCGCCAACGACAGCGCGGTGACGCCGAAGGACAACGGCTCGTATTCGTCGCGGGTGTCGTTCATGGTCGGCAACGCGGCCATCCGTGCCGGGCAGGCGCTGCGCGAGGCGCTGGTGGCCGCGGCGGCGCGCCGTCTAGGCGTCGGCGCCGAGCAGGTCGAGTGCCTCGGCGAGCTGTACCGCGCGACCGGCAGCGACAAGTCGATCGGCTACCGCGACGTCGTCACCGCCGCGCTCGAGGGCACCGGCACGCTGACCGTCAAGGGCGTCTGGTCGACGCCGGTCGAGGTGCGGGGCGGCAAGTTCCGCGGCGCGGCAGTCGGCACGGGAGCGGGTTACTCGTACGCGGCGCAGGTGGTCGAGGTCGACGTCGACCAGGCCACCGGGGTGGTGAAGGTGGTCCGCGTCTGGGTCGCGCACGACTGCGGCCGCGCGATCAACCCGCTGGCGGTCGAGGGGCAGGTGCAGGGCTCGGTGTGGATGGGCATGGGGCAGGCGCTGTGCGAGGAGACGCGCTACCACGACGGGCTGCCGCTGGCCGCCAACTTCATCGATTACCGGATCCCGACCATCGTCGAGTCGCCGCCGATCGAGACCTACATCGTCGAGGCGCCCGACCCGCACGGGCCGTTCGGTGCCAAGGAGGCGGGCGAGGGATCGCTTTCCGGCTTCATCCCGGCGCTGACCAACGCGATCGCCGCGGCCACCGGGCTGCGCCTGACCGCGCTGCCGGCCTCGCCGGACCGGCTGCTCGACGCGCTGCAGGCGCGCGCGCGCAAGCGGCGCCTGACGCAGGCGCTCGCCGAGGCGCGGCAGACGGGCGGGGCGTGACATGGAGCGACTGGCACCGTTCACGCTGCACAGGCCGGGCACGGCCGCGCAGGCCGCCGCTCTGCTCGCCGGCCTTGACGGCGCGAAGATAGTCGCCGGCGGCACCGACCTGCTGCCTAACCTGCGGCGCGGCCTGGGAGACCCCGCGGCGCTGGTCGACGTCAGCGCGATCGCCGATTTCGACGCAGTCGGTCGCGACGCGCTCGGCTGGCGCCTCGGTGCAGGCGTCACCCTGCGACGACTCGCCGCGGATGCCGACGTCGCGCGCGAGCTGCCGGCGCTGGCACAGGCGGCGGCGAGCGTGGCCGGGCCGGGACACCGCACCGTGGCCACGCTCGGCGGCAACCTGTGCCTCGACACGCGCTGCGTCTTCTACAACCAGAGCGAGTGGTGGCGCCGGTCGAACGACTACTGCCTGAAGCACGGCGGCGAAACCTGCCACGTCGCGCCGCAGGGCAAGCGCTGCCACGCCGCGTTCAGTGGCGACCTGGCGCCGGCGCTGATCGCGCTCGATGCCACGCTGGAGATCGTCGGCAGCCAGGGCGCGCGCACGCTGCCGCTGGCGGACCTCTATGCCGACGACGGCGCGGCGCCGCTGCGGCTGGCGAAGGACGAACTGATCGTCGCCGTGCGCGTTCCGCCCCAACCCGCAGGCAGCCGCAGCGGCTACCGCAAGGCGCGCGTCCGCGGCGCGATGGACTTCCCGCTGGCGGG
>JBHJND010000646.1:0-2176 GCA_048497655.1 Caballeronia novacaledonica | reverse complement strand
GGCCCGACACCTCGCGCAGTGCCTCGGCCCAGCGGCTGGTCGAGTCGGCCATCAGCGCCACATGCAGGCCCTGGTCGCGGAAGTATTCGGCCACCGTCACCGTCGAATAGATGCTCGCCTCGCGCGCGGCCACCGGCATGTTCGAGGTGTTGGCGATCACCACCGTGCGCTCCATCAGCGGCCGGCCGGAGCGCGGGTCCTCCAGTTGCGGGAACTCCTCCAGCACGCCGGCCAGCTCGTTGCCGCGTTCGCCGCAGCCGAGGTAGACGATCACGTCGGCGCTGCAGCCCTTGGCCAGCGCCTCGAGCAGGATCGTCTTGCCGGTGCCGAAGCCGCCGGGAATCGCCCCCTTGCCGCCGAGCGCCACCGGGAACAGCGAGTCGAGGATGCGCTGGCCGGTCACCAGCGGCTCGTCCGACGGCAGCCGCGCCGCGACCGGCCGCGGCGTGCGCACCGGCCAGTGATGCGAGGCGGCGATCTCGCGCGCCTTGCCGCTCGCGTCGCGCAGGGTGAGCAACGGCGCATCGAGCGCGTATTCGCCTTGCTCGGCAATCGACTTGACCTCGCCGGCGCAGTCCGGCGGCACGCGGGCGACCCACACGCGCTCCAGCCGCGTGCCGCTGGCGGCGCGCTGCGCCGCGACCGGGTCGGCCGGCAGCAGACGGCCGAACTCTGCCGCCGCCGCGAGCGTGTCGCCGCGCTTCGCCGTCGGCACGAAGCGCAGGGGCAACTCGACCGGCGCCGCCGCACCCGGCGCGATGTGCCGCACCGGTTCGGCGCCGGTGCGCGCCAGCGGTCGCAGCAGGCCGTCGAAGATGCCGCCGAGCAGGTGCGGCCCGAGCAGGATGCTCAGCAGCGAGCCGGTGCCTTCGACCGCCACGCCCGGCCGCAGTCCGGTCGTGTCCTCGTACACCTGGGCGACGATCTCACTTTCCTGCACGCGGATCACCTCGCCGAGCAGGCCGGCTTCGCCGACGCGGATCGACTCGCGCAACCGGAACGGTCCCTCGGTGGCCGCGCGCAGCACCGGCCCGCTGATCCAGCTGATACGGCCGCGGCTCATACGGCGGGTCTCTCCTCGAGTGTCGGTGCGTCGCCGCCGGCGCCGACGCGCGGCTGCCCGCGCGAGCCTTCCGGCAGCAGGTCGAGCAGGCGTCCCTCGAGCGCCGCCCGGTCGGCCAGCAGGCCGTCGATGGTTGCGTCGACGACGTTGTTGCCGGCGCGGATGCGCACGCCACCGTCGATGTCCTCGCGCGCCTGCCACGTTGCACAGGCCACCCCGGCGGCGGCGATGCGCACTGCGAAGGACTCGCGCTCCGCCGGCGGCCAGTCGGCGGCGAAGTCGACCTGCCACCGCTCGCGTGGCAGCACGCGCAGCGCCCGCGCAAGGTGTGCGTCGAGCCACCGGCTGCGCGCGTGTGCGTCTTGCCAGCGCGCCCGCAGTGCTGCGCGCAGCGCCGACCAGGCTTCCTGCAGCACCAGCACCGCACGGTGCTGCTGGGCCAGGCGCCGATCGGTGGCCAGCCGTGCCTGCGCGGCGCCGACCTCGCTGGCCAGCCGCTGCCGCGCCTCGCCGATCGTCGTGTGCACGCGCTGCCGCCCCTCGGCACGTGCGTGGCGCAGCAGGTCGCGCGCCTGGCTGCGTGCCGGATCGAGCAGCTCGGCGCAGCGCCTGGCGCGGTAATCCTCGACCAGCGCCAGCAGCGCCGCGGTGCGTTGTTCGAGCGTCAGGCGCATCGTCGCCTCATCCGCATCTCACCGCTCCAGTCCGAGTTGTGCGCGCACTCGCTCGGCCGGGTCGAGCGGCGAGGTCTCGCCGCCCTCCGGCACGATCGCCACCAGTGGCTGCAGCGCCGCCAGTGCCGCCTCCAGTTGGCCGCGCGGCATCGCCGCCGCCACCTCGCGCGACAGCAGCACCACCTGCGCCGCGTCGCGCGCGTGCGCCAGGGCAACTGCCTCCTCGCCGGCGGCGGGCACGAACACGCGCGCGCCGGCGAGCCGATAGCCCGCGGCATCGACCGCGTCGCCGACGTAAGCGAGCGCGATGCGGGCGGTCATCTCAGGTGAGCCGGTTCAGGATCAGGATCGAGATGATCACGCCGTAGATCGCGATGCCTTCGGCCAGGCCGACGAAGATCAGCAGGCGGCCGAACAGGTCCGGCTTCTCGGCCAGCGC
>JBHJND010000645.1:0-2955 GCA_048497655.1 Caballeronia novacaledonica | reverse complement strand
AGCCGGCGAGCAGCAGCGCGCCTGCGGCGATTCCGGCGGCGAGGACGCGGCGGGTCTTCGTGTGGGGTTCTGCGAACATGATCATGGCTCCCTGACCGGCGAGCGCTTCAGTCGCCGGAAAAGCGGTTGCAGGCGGGCGCGCTCGTCTGGCTCGAGCAGTTGCCAGACGGCGAGCGATGACAAGGCCACGTGGCACAGGCCGAAGGCGCCCAGCAGCGCCAGCGCCGGCCAGCGCGGCAGCGAGTCGGGCACCCAGGTGAACCAGGCGGCGGCGAGAACGGCGGCGATGACGGCCGGCGCGAGCCCGGGCAGCAGCACGCGGGTGGCGGTGCGCCGGAGCGGCACGCCGAGCAGCAGCAGGCTGTAGACGAGGTAGGTCGCCGCGGCCAGCGCGATGCCGCCGGCGACCGCCCAGGCCAGCGACGTCACGGTGAGGCCGCCGAGCAGCACGGCGACGCCGACGCCGGTGGCGATCGCGGCGATGCGCAGGCCGTGGTAGACGAACTCGTTGCCGACGTTGCCCTGGCTGCGGAAGGTCGCCGAGGCGGGGCCGGTGATGATGTTCAGGTGCGCCGCCGTCGCGGTGAGCGACATGATCAGCGGCAGCACCTCCAGGTCGGGGCGCTCGCCCAGCCAGACGCGGCACAGCGGCGCGGCAAAGGCGATGAGGAAGCTCATCGGGATCGCCGAGGCGAGGCTGATCGCGCGCGACGCCCGCAGGCACAGCGAAGCCAGGCGCGCCGAGGCGTGCTCGCCGGCACGGCCGTCGATGGCTGCCGCCGCCGGCAGGGTGACGTGCGTGATCGCCCCGGGCACCGACATCGCCGCGAGCGGGATCTTGCCGCCGAGGTCGAACAGCGCGATCGCCTTCGGCCCGAGCGCGACGCCCGCCAGCAGCCGGTCGGCCGAGTGCAGGACCATGGCGAACGCGGTGCTCGCCTGAACGCGCGCGCCGAAGCCGACGAACTCGCGGAGCATGCCTCTGTCGAACAGGCGCGGCGACACCCGCAGTCCCGGCACCAGGCGGAACGCCTGCCGCATCGCCAGGCCGAGCGAAAACGCATAGCGCAGCGCATAGGCGGCGAGCAGCGAGGTGACGCCGACGCCGACGTGCAGGAAGGCGACGATCAGCAGCAGTTCCAGCGTGCAGGCGGCCACGCCGATCTTCTGCTCGAGCCGGATGCGCTGCAGGCCGTGCAGCAGGTAGGCGAAGCCGCCGAGGGTCATGTCGGCGAGGAAGATGCACGCCGTGCCCATGATCAGGATGGAGGCGGTGCCGCGTGCAGATGCCTCGATCCGCAGCAGGTCGAGGCACAGCGGCAGCGCGGCGTACAGCGCGACGAGGACGACGCCGGCGAGCGCTCCGATCGTGAACATCCCGGTCGACAGCGTGCGGCTGATGCCGTCGGTGTCGCCGCGGGCGTGCAGCCGGGCGACGTAGCGCACGTAGATGCTCGGCAGGCCGAGGTCGGCCAGGCCGATGTAGCCGATGATGACGAAGCACGCCGCCCACTGGCCGTACTCGGCGAGCGTGACGTGTGCCAGGACCAGCGGCGGCAGGCCCAGCCGGGTGACGAGGTAGAAGAGCTTCGCCGCCATCGTGAAGCCGGCATCGCCGACCATCCGGTCGCGCGACTCCGGCACCTTGGCGACCGGCAGTACGCCAGCGTCCTTCGCGATCACCGCGCTCATCGGCGCGCCCCCGCGTCCGCGATGGCCGTGCGCAGCACCGCGACGCTGCGCGCCGGCAGGTCGAACACCCACTCGGCGTCGCAGGTGGCTTTCGCCTGCTCGATCCGCACCAGTTCCTCTGTCTCGTTGTTGCGCCCGGGGTCGCTGCCGTCGAGCAACCTGATCTGCACTGGTCTGTTGCAGGCGATGCCGGTGCGGATGCGCAGCGTCCGCGTGTCGCGCGAGGCGACGGCCAGCTGCAGCTTGCGCGGCCGTCGGAACCAGGCCGCAGTCACGTTCTCGCAGGCGGCGGCATTGCCGCTGCACAGCGCTGCGTGCGCATCGCCGTCGATCGCGCCGTTGAGCAGGGCCAGCGCCAACCCGGTCGGCCGAAGCCGGCCCGGCGCCAGGTCGCGCGTCACGCCCCACAGGCGAACCAGCTTGCGTTCCGCGGTGAAGGCATCGAAGCCGGCCAGCGTGTACACCGCCTGCTCGCGCACGCCGGCGAGCAGCCCGCCGAGCAGCTGGCGGGCCAGCGCCGCGCCGCTGTGCGCACCGGTCACGGCGAGGTCGCGCAACTCCGGCGACGCATTGCCTTCGGTGGTGTGGAAGTTGACCTCGTAGACGGCGACGCGCTTGCCGAGCGCCGCCGGCGCCGCGATTCCCGCGCGCAGCGGCGCCAGCACGTCGTCGAAGGCGGCGGCCACTGCCTGCGATTCGGTTCCCTGGTCGAGCCGATAGAGGAAGTACGGCGCCACGGCGATGCGCTGCGCCTCGCGCGACAGCGAGGCGAGCGTGCGCCACGAGGCCGCATTGACGAACTGGGCGTTGACCACCGGCACCAGGCCGTCGTAGCCGCCGGCGCCCTGGCGCAGCTGCCTGAAGGCCCGGTCGGCCACCGCGGCGTGCGTCTCGGCCGCCATGAAGCCGGCCGGGCGGAACAGTTCGTTCCAGTTCTCGTTGCCGAACTCGACCAGGATCTCGTCGAAGCCGTGCTTGCGCGCCGCGGCGGCCAGCAGCTCGCCCATCCGTCGCCAGTCCTCGCCGCTCATCAGCGGCGGCGCCACCACCCAGGGACTCGCGCCGACGGCAGCACACAGCTCGAGGAACTCGGGCAGGCTGTAGCCGTAGACGAGCTCGGCGTCACCGGGCCGATGGCGCGTCGGCCGCCGCGTCGAGGCGTCGGCGATGCGGTTGTCGTAGGTATCGGCGAGCTGGCCCTGCCAGTCGCGCAGATAGCCGGGGCGAAGCCGGCGCAGCATCTCGACCGTTGCCGCGCGGAAG
>JBHJND010000644.1:0-1944 GCA_048497655.1 Caballeronia novacaledonica | reverse complement strand
CGGGTCGAAGTACCAGGAGATCGGCAGCGGCGCGGTGCGGCCGATCTGGGCGGCATCGAGATTGGAACGGCGGGTGATGCGGGCTTCGGGCGCGTTCATGGCGACTGGGCTGCGAGCGGCGGTCACGGGGGTGCGGGAAAGTCTACGCGCGGCGATGCGGAGAAATTGACGACGATCAGAAAGGCGGGGGTCGACCGCGCCGCGGCGCTGCGGCGATGGCGTGAGGCACGGCTCGCGGTGGCATCATTCGAAGCCTTCGAGGGGTGGAGGAAGCCGCACCATGAGAACGGACCGGCCGGACCAGTACCAGGACATCCGCGAAGCGGTGCGCTCGCTGTGCGCGCAGTTTCCCGACGAGTACTTCCGCAGGATCGACGAGGAGCGCGGCTACCCGGAGGCCTTCGTCGACGCGCTGACCAAGGCGGGCTGGCTGGCGGCGCTGATCCCGCAGGAGTACGGCGGCTCGGGGCTGGGGCTGGCCGAGGCCTCGGTGATCATGGAGGAGATCAACCGCAGCGGCGGCAACTCGGGCGCCTGCCACGGCCAGATGTACAACATGGGCACCCTGCTGCGGCACGGCTCGGAGGAGCAGAAGCGCAGGTACCTGCCGAAGATCGCCACCGGCGAGCTGCGGCTGCAGTCGATGGCGGTGACCGAGCCCACCACCGGCACCGACACCACGCGCATCAAGACGGTGGCGGCGAAGAAGGGCGACCGCTACGTGGTCAACGGGCAGAAGGTGTGGATCTCCCGCGTGCAGCACTCGGACCTGATGATCCTGCTGGCCCGCACGACGCCGCTGGCGGAGGTCAGGCGCAAGAGCGAGGGCATGTCGATCTTCATCGTCGACATCGAGCAGGCGATGGCCGGCGGCATGACCGTGCGGCCGATACCCAACATGGTCAACCACGAGACCAACGAGCTGTTCTTCGACAACCTGGAGATCCCGGCGGAGAACCTGATCGGCGAGGAGGGCAAGGGCTTCAAGTACATCCTCGACGGGCTGAACGCCGAGCGCACGCTGATCGCCGCCGAGTGCATCGGCGACGGCTACTGGTTCATCGACCGCGCGGCGAAGTACGCCTGCGAGCGGGTGGTGTTCGACCGGCCGATCGGCCAGAACCAGGGCGTGTCGTTCCCGATCGCCGAGGCCTACATCGAGGTCGAGGCGGCCAACCTGATGCGCTTCCGCGCCTGCGAGCTGTTCGACTCGCACCAGAACTGCGGCGCCGAGGCCAACATGGCCAAGCACCTAGCGGCCAAGGCCTCGTGGGAAGCGGCCAACGTCTGCCTGCAGACGCACGGCGGCTTCGGCTTTGCCTGCGAGTACGACGTCGAGCGCAAGTTCCGCGAGACCCGCCTGTACCTGGTGGCGCCGATCTCGACCAACCTGGTCTTTTCCTACATCGCCGAGCACGTGCTCGGCATGCCGCGGAGCTTCTGATGCGCCCGCTCGACGGCGTCACCGTGCTGACGCTCGAACACGCGGTGGCGGCGCCCTTTGCCACCCGCCAACTGGCCGACCTAGGCGCGCGGGTGATCAAGATCGAGCGCCCCGGCGAGGGCGACTTCGCGCGCAGGTACGACCAGCGCGTCAAGGGCAAGGCCTCGTACTTCGTCTGGATCAACCGCTCGAAGGAAAGCCTGACGCTCGACGTCAAGCACGCCGAGGCGCGGGTGATCCTCGACAAGCTGCTTGCCCGGGCCGACGTGCTGGTGCAGAACCTCGCCCCCGGCGCGGCGGCGCGGCTGGGGCTTTCCGCGCAGGCGCTGCGGCCGGCGCACCCGCGGCTGATCGTCTGCGACATCTCGGGCTACGGTGCCGACGGGCCGTACCGCGACAAGAAGGCCTACGACCTCCTCATCCAGAGCGAAGCGGGTTTCCTGTCGGTGACCGGCACCCCGGACGCTCCGGCGAAGGCCGGCTGCTCGATCGCCGACATC
>JBHJND010000643.1:0-3948 GCA_048497655.1 Caballeronia novacaledonica | reverse complement strand
CGCGAGCGGCATGCAGCGCGACGACTGGTATTCGTCCGAGCGGATGCACGCCGACCTGGCCCCGCCCGAGGCGATTGGCGACTACGCCGCGCGCCGCGCGCTGGCACGGCTCGGGGCCGGCAAGCTGTCGACGCGGCAGTGCCCGGTGCTGTTCGAGGCGCCGCTGGCCTGCGGACTGCTCGGCAATTTCGTACAGGCGGCGAGCGGCGGCGCGCTATATCGGAAGTCGTCGTTCCTGGTGGACGCACTCGGCAAACCGGTGTTTGCGCCGCACATCAGCATCGAGGAGGACCCGTACCTGCCACGGGGCGCCGGATCGTCGCCGTTCGACGAGGAGGGCGTGCGCGGCCTGCATCGGCTCGTGGTCAGGGATGGGCGACTCGAGGGCTACTTCCTCTCCACCTACTCGGCACGCAAGCTCGGCATGAAGTCGACCGGCAACGCCGGTGGCTCCTACAACCTGAGCCTGCGATCGAGCCGCACCGAGGACGAGGACGACTTCGAGGTCATGCTGCGGCGGATGGGCACGGGCCTGCTGGTGACCGAGCTGATCGGTCAGGGCGTGAATTACGTCACCGGCGACTACTCGCGCGGCGCCAGCGGCTTCTGGGTCGAGGGCGGCGAGATCCGCCATCCCGTCGAGGAGATCACCATTGCCGGCAACCTGCAGCACATCTTCAGGAACATCGTCGCAGTGGGCACGGACACGGTGGTGCGCGGCAGCAAGGCCAGTGGCTCGATCCTGGTCGACGGCATGACCGTGGCGGGATCCTGACACCCGGACTTCCTCGGATACGCCCGGCGCTGTTCGGCGCCGACCTGTGGATACAATGCCTGCCGCGACAGGTCGGCGGCCTCGATGTTGCCCTGCCTCCGCTGCGCTGTTCTACGACAGGTTCACTAGGAGACTTACATGCAACGTCGTTCATTCCTCGGCCGTGCGGCTGCGGGCGCTGCGGCCGCTGCCGCCGTCACCGCGCCGGCTGTCGTCCATGCCCAGGCGACCGTGCGCTGGCGCCTGGCATCGAGCTTTCCGAAGTCGCTGGACACCATCTATGGCGCGGCGGAGGTGTTCTCCAAGCAGGTCTCGGCGGCCACCGGCGGCAAGTTCACCGTGAGCGTGCACGCAGCCGGTGAGCTGATGCCCGCCTTCGGCGTCGTCGACGGCATCCAGAATGGCACGGTCGAAGCGGCGCACACGGCACCGTACTACTTCTTCGGCAAGGACCCGACCTTCGCGATGGACTGTGCGATCCCGTTCGGGTTGAACTCGCGCCAGATGACGGCCTGGATGTACGAAGGCAACGGCCTGAAGCTGTTCCGCGAGTTCTACCGTGCCTACAACATCGTCAATTTCCCGATGGGCAATACCGGCGCCCAGATGGGCGGCTGGTACCGCAAGGAGATCAAGTCGGTCGCCGACATGAAGGGCCTGAAGATGCGCATCGGCGGCTTCGGCGGCAAGGTGCTCGAGCGCATCGGTGCCGTGCCCCAGAATATCCCGGGTGGCGAGATCTACACCGCGCTGGAAAAGGGCACGATCGATGCCGCCGAGTGGGTCGGCCCCTACGATGACCTGAAGCTCGGCTTCTACAAGGTCGCCCCGTGGTACGGCTACCCCGGCTGGTGGGAAGGCGGCCCGCAGCTGACGCTGTACGTCAACACCAAGGCCTGGGACGCGCTGTCGGCCGACTACAAGGCCATCGTCGAGGCCTGTGCCTCGCACGCGCACGTCAACATGCAGGCCGCCTACGACGGCAGGAACCCGGGCGCGCTGAAGACGCTGGTGGCGGGTGGCGCCAAGCCGTTCCGGATGCCGAAGGACGTGATGGACGCGGCGTTCAAGGCGGCATTCGCGGTGTACGCGGAACTCAGCAGCACGAATCCGGCGTGGAAGAAGGTCTACACCGACTACAACGCCTTCGTGCGCGAGCAGAACCTGTGGTTCCGCTTCACCGAGGCGAGCTTCGACAACTACATGCAGTCGCAGCGGATTCCGTAAGCCTTCGGCCGGTCGCAAAGCAAAAGCCCGCGGTCTCAGGACCGCGGGCTTTTTGTTTGTCCCGGCGCGCCTACTTCTTCTGCTGGTCGCGCTCCATCTCGCGCTTCATCGCCTCGAGCGGATCTTCGCTGGACTGAGGGGCAGCGCTGGACCCGCCCGCCGGCGGAGTCGTCCCGGGCACCATGTCCTTCATCGGATCCACCGGGGCCTGGTCGCCATAGCCGCCGGTCGGTGCCTCGAGCTGGATCGTGTTGGGATCGACCGCCTTCTTCGCGTCCATGTCGATGACGAGGCCGGGGAACGCGATCACGGCCACCACCATGATCAGTTGGATGACGATGAAGGCGATCGCGCCCTTGTAGATCTGCGCCGTCGTGACGGCGGGAATCGCTTCGCCGGTGATGCGGTCCTTGTAGTCGGTACGCGCCGCCACGCTGCGCAGGTAGAACAGCGCGAAGCCGAAGGGCGGGGTCAGGAACGAGGTCTGCAGGTTCATCGCGATGATGACCCCGAACCAAATCAGCGCCCAGTCGGCCGGAGCCCCCGCCGGCAGCAACGCCGGCAGCAGCTTGTCCGCAACCGGCGCCAGCATCGGGATCACGATGAAGGCGATCTCAAAGAAGTCGATGAACATGCCGAGGATGAACACCAGCACGTTGACGACGATCAGGAAGCCCATCGCCCCGCCCGGCATGTCGGCGAACAGGTGTTCGACCCAGATGTGGCCCTCGGCGGCGTTGAAGGTGAAGCTGAAGACCGTCGAGCCGATCAGGATGAACAGCACGAAGCACGACAGCTTGGTCGTGTTTTCCAGCGCCTGCTTCAGCAGGTCGAAGCTCAGCTTGCGGCGTGAGATGGCCATCGCCAGTGCGCCCATCGCTCCCAGCGCGCCGCCCTCGGTCGGCGTGGCGATGCCGAGGAAGATCGTGCCCAGCACCAGGAAGATCAGGATCAGCGGCGGGATCAGCACGAAGGTGACGCGCTCGGAGAGCTTCGACAAGAGCTTCAGCCCGAACAGCCGGTTGGCCAGTGCGAGTGCCAGCGCGGTGAGCGAAGCGACCGTCATCGACATGATCAGCACTTCGTCCGGCGGCGCCGGCAGCTCGCGCCCGATCATCGGGTTGATGACGCCCTGGTGCACGCGGCTCCATGCAAAGCCGAGCGCGGCCGAGATCGCCAGCAGCAGCAGCAGCGAGCGGTGGCCGCTGGCGCCGTTGTCCTCGCGGTAGATGCGTGCCTCGGCCGGCAACGCCGGCACCCACGACGGCTTCACGACCGAGACGATCAGGACGAAGGTCGCATACAGCCCCACCAGCAGCAGGCCCGGAACGATTGCGGCCTCGTACATGTCGCCGACCGAGCGGCCGAGCTGGTCGGCCAGCACGATCAGCACCAGCGACGGCGGGATCGCCTGCGCCAGCGTGCCCGATGCGGTGATGACGCCGGTGGCGATGGTGCGGTTGTAGCCGTAGCGCAGCATGATCGGCAGCGAGATCAGGCCCATGCTGATGACCGCCGCCGCGACGACGCCGGTGGTCGCCGCCAGCAGCGCGCCGACGAAGATCACCGCCAGCGCGAGTCCGCCGCGCACCGGCCCGAACACCTGGCCGATCGTCTCCAGCAGGTCCTCGGCCATGCCGCTCTTCTCGAGGATGATGCCCATCAGCGTGAAGAACGGGATCGCCAGCAGCGTGTCGTTCTGCATGATGCCGAACACGCGCAGCGGCAGCGCCTGGAACAGCGTCTGCGGGAAGAGCCCCGCCTCCATGCCGATGAAGCCGAACAGCAGCCCGCAGGCAGCGAGCGAGAACGCCACCGGAAAGCCGCTCAGCAGGAAGCAGAGCAGCCCGGCGAACAGCAACGGAACGAAATTCTGGGCGATGAAGGCGCTCATTCCTGACCCTCCAGTTGCTCCGGCGTTTCCTTCGTGTGCGCTTCATGCGCCA
>JBHJND010000642.1:0-1613 GCA_048497655.1 Caballeronia novacaledonica | reverse complement strand
CCGCGTCGCCCGGGCCCGCGGGCGCATCGCGATGCAGCCGGCCACCTTCGACCTGATCCGGCAGGGCAGCGCGAAAAAGGGCGACGTCATCGGCGTGGCGCGCATCGCCGCCATCCAGGCGGCGAAGCGGACCAGCGAGTTGATCCCGCTTTGCCACCCGCTGCCGCTGACCCGCGTGGCGGTCGAGTTCTCGCTCGACGCCGCAACGAGCAGCATCGAGTGCACGGCGCGGGCGGAGACGCGCGGCCAGACCGGCGTCGAGATGGAGGCGCTCACGGCGGTGCAGGTCGGCCTGCTGACCATCTACGACATGGTCAAGAGCGCCGATCGCGGCATGGTGATCGACAACGTCCGCCTGCTCGAGAAGCACGGCGGCAAGAGCGGCAGCTTCGTCGCCGACCAGCGCTAGGGCGCGTCAGATCACGTTGCGCTCGAGCAGCGGGCGCTGCTCGGCGAGCCGCCGCGGCGACAGCGGCGACAGGTCGAGCGAGTCATGGCGGCCGAGCGCGATCAGTTCGGCCAGGCCGCGCGCCACCGCCGGCGCCTGCTGGATGCCGTGGCCGGAGAAGCCGCAGCCGACGAAGGCGTTGGCGCAGCCCGGCAGCTGGCCGACGATGCCGTTCTGGTCGAAGGTGTTGAACTCGTAGTAGCCGGCCCAGGCGCCGGTCGCGCGCAGCGCGTCGAACGCCGGCACGCGGTGCGCCAGCGCCGGCCAGATCACTTCCTCGAACAGCCGGTGGTCGATCGCCTCCAGCGGCGCGTCGTCGACATCCTCACCGCGCGGCGGGCAGCCGGCGATGAAGCCTCGCCCCTCGGGCCTGAACCACACGCCGCTCGGGTCGATGACCAGCGGGCAGGCCGGCAACGCCGCCGGCGAGGCAAGGACGAACACGTCGCGCTTGCGCGGACGGACCGGCAGCTCGAAGCCCAGCTGCGCCGCCAGCGGAGCCGACCACGCGCCGGCGGCGATCAGCAGCGCGTCGGCCTCGAAGCGGCGGCCATCGGCGCAGGCGACGGCCGCGACGCGGCCTGCGCTACAGAGGACTTGCCGCACATCCGCGGTCTCGAACACGGCGCCGAGCGCGATTGCCTTGCGCCGGAACGCCTGCAGCACGCCGTAGCCGTCGAACCATCCTTCGCCGCCCTCGCCGAGCGAGCCGGCGGCGACGCCGTCGACGTTCAGCCACGGCAGCCGCGCCTGCAGCGCCGAAGGCTCGAGCAGGCTGACGGGCGCTCCGCAGGCCCGCTGCACGGCGTGGTTGGCGCGCAGCACGCCGAGGCCCGCCGCGCTGGCGAGGAAGAGATAGCCGCGCTCGGTCAGGCCGATCTCGGGCCGGCTGCCGTCGACCTCGAGTTCGTCGCCGATCCGCCGGTAGAAGTCGAAGCTCGCCTGCGACAGGCGGATGTTGATCTCGCAGGAGAACTGCTGGCGGATCGAGCTGGCCGACAGCGCGCTCGAGGCGCGCCGGTAGGAGTGATCGCGTTCGAGCACGGTGGCGCGCAGGCCGTGCCGCGCGGCGAGGAAGAAGGCCGTGGCGGCGCCGATCACGCCCCCGCCCACCACCAGCACGCGGCGCGTCATGAACCGACTCCTACAATGCGCAGCATGCTTC
>JBHJND010000641.1:0-1754 GCA_048497655.1 Caballeronia novacaledonica | reverse complement strand
GACAGCATCGAGGCGGACGAGGCCGACGAGATCGGCTTGGGCGCCGGGCCGCTGACGCTGCTCGTGCCCGGATCGGCGGCGGGACAGCGGCTCGACAAGGCCCTCGCGCTGCTGCTGCCGGAGATCTCGCGCAGCCGCCTGCAGCAGTGGATAGAGGAGGGCGCCGTGCGGGTCGACGGCGCTGCCGCGCGCGTGCGGCAACTGCTGGCCGGCGGCGAACGCATCGATGTCGTGGCGCCGCCGTCGCCGGCGCAACTGGCGATGCGGCCGGAGCCGATCGCGCTCGATGTCGTCTTCGCCGACGGGCACATCGCCGTGCTCGACAAGCCACCGGGGCTGGTGGTGCATCCTGCCGCGGGCAACTGGTCGGGCACGCTCGCCAACGGCCTGCTCGCCCGCTTTCCGCAGACCGCGACACTGCCGCGGGCGGGGATCGTGCACCGGCTGGACGCCGGCACCTCGGGGCTGATGGTGGTCGCCCTGACGCTGCAGGCGCAGACGGAGCTGGTGCGACAGCTGCAGCAGCGCAGCGTCACGCGCGAGTACTGGGCGATCGTCGTCGGCGAAGCGCCGCAGGCAACGACGGTGGAGGCCGCGCTGGCGCGCGATCCGCGCAATCCGCTGCGCTTCGCGGTCAGCCGCTCGGCGCGCGCAAAGCCGGCGCGGACCCATCTGCGCCGCGTGCAGACGGCGGGCAGCGGCCGTGCCGCGCTGTCGTGGATCGCCTGCCGGCTCGACACCGGGCGCACGCATCAGATCCGCGTGCACCTCGAATCGATCGGCCATCCGCTGGTCGGCGATCCGGTCTACCGCCGGGGGCGGCCAGCCCCGGCGCCGCTGCCGGGCGAGCAGCCGCCCGCCTGGCAAGGCTTCGGCCGGCAGGCACTGCACGCCTGCCGCCTGGGCCTGGTGCACCCGGCGCTGCGAACGACGATGACCTGGTTCCGTGCGCCGCCTGCCGACATGCGGGCGCTGATGCGCGAGTGCGGCTTTGCCGGCGGCGACGCGCCGGTCGAGGTGTTCGGATGACGGGGCCGCGCCTTCATCCGCAGTGGATCCTTCCCGACTGGCCCGCGCCACCGAAGGTGCGCGCCCTGATCACCACGCGCGCCGGCGGCGTGTCGACCGGATCGTTCGGCGACGTCGATGGCAAGGGCGGGATGAACCTCGGCCTGAAGAGCGGCGAGGCGATCGAGCGCGTGCTGGCGAACCGGGCACGGCTGCGCGCCGCGCTGCCGGCGGAGCCTCGCTGGCTGCAGCAGGTGCATGGAGCGACGGTCGCCCGGATCGACGACGACGGCGCGCTCGATCCCGCCGACGCGGCGATCGCGTTGCAGCCCGGCCGGGTGTGCGTGGTGTCGATCGCCGACTGCATGCCGGTCCTGTTCGCCGACCGCGAGGCACGGGCCGTCGGCGTCGCGCACGCCGGCTGGCGCGGCCTCGCGGCGGGCATCCTGCAGGAGACCGCAGCGGCCATACGCGCGCGCCTCGGCGATGCCGACCGCGAACTGCTCGCGTACCTCGGGCCTGCAATCGGCCCGCAGCACTTCGAGGTCGGGCCGGAGGTGCTGTCGGCGATGACCGAGCGGCTGCCGCGGGCGGCCGAGGCGTTCCGGCCCTCGGGCCGGCACAAGTACCTGTGCGACCTGTTTGCGCTCGCGCGGCAGGCGCTGGCGCAGGTGGGGATCACCCGGGTCTACGGCGGCGCACACTGCACCTACGGCGACGCGACGCGCTTCTACAGCTACCGGCGC
>JBHJND010000640.1:0-3837 GCA_048497655.1 Caballeronia novacaledonica | reverse complement strand
TTGCGCATTCCCGGACACCCTGCTGCGCGACGACGGGGGGCGCGTCCTGGGTGAGCCGCTCGCCGCCGACTTGACAGCCGCCGGTGACGGCAAGCGCAATGCGATGCTCAAGATCGCGGCCGGCCTGCTCGAGGTCGGCGTCGACGAACTGAAGCGGCGCGACGCACAGCGGCAGGCGAGATTCTGGTCGCTGGTCGCGGCCGGTTCGTTGCTGGTCACGGCACTCACCATCGCCCTGGCGCTGTATGCCCTGCACGCACGGCGCGAAGCGGAGGTCCGCCGCGCGCAGGCGGAGAACCTGATCGGATTCATGCTCGGCGACCTGCGCCAGAACCTCGAGCGGATCGGCAAGCTCGAATTGCTGGATTCGATCGGCAACCAGGCCATGGCCTACTTTGCCGCCATCGGCGAGCGGGGCACGGAAAAGGAAATGCTGGAGCGCGCCAAGGCGCTCAAGCAGATCGGCGACGTGCGCTTCAACCGCGGCCAGCTCGAGCCGGCGCTCCTGGCGTTTCGCCAGGCGCTGGCGCAGACCCGTGCCTTGTACGATGCGAACCCGGGCAACAACGATTACCTCTTCGAGCTCGGGCAGGCGGAATTCTGGGTCGGCTACGTGGCCTGGCAGCGTGGCGACCTCGACGGCGCCTACCAGTCGATGCAGCGCTACATGGAGTACAGCCGCGAACTCAGCCGGCGCTCGCCGGCCAACGACGACTACCGGCTCGAGCTGTCCTACGCCTACGGCAATCTCGGCAGCGTTGCGTTGGCGCAGGGCCGGCCGCAGGTCGCGCTCGAGGAATTCGGCGACTCATTGGCCCTGGCCGAATCGCTGCTGACGAAGAGCCCGCAGGACTATGAACTGGCGTTCAACGTGGCCGACTCGCGCTCGTGGGTCGGCACCACACTGCTCGAGCTGGGCCGTCTCGCCGAGGCACGGGACGAATTCGCGCGAGCGGCCGCGGTCATGCAGCCGTTCCATCAGCAGGCGCACGACCAGCGCGCTTCGTACGACTACTGCCGGTTGCTGATCCTGCAGGCGGAGGCGGACATCAGCCGGGGCGACGTGAGCGCTGCGCGGAGTGCGCTCGAGGAGTCGATCGCCGTCTACGGAAAGTTGCTCAAGATCGATCCCACCAACACCACCTGGCTCTACAACGCGCTCTCGGCGGAGACCCACCTGCTCAGCCTGGTTCCGCCGGGCCAATGGACGGCACGGGAGCATGCGGCTCTCGAGCGCATCGAATCGAGGCTGCCGGGCTCGTCGTCGGGCGACGCAGCGGACAGGGACTTCATCCGGCTCAAGTTCCGCGTGCGCAACCTGCGCGACGTCGTCCTGCTGCACCAGGGCGACCCCGAGGCGGCACTGCGCTCGGCGCAGCAGACGCGGCAGGAATGGCAGGTGGCGAGCCAGGGCAAGACCCAGGTCCCGGAATTCACACTCATCGAGGCCCGGGTCGAGAAGATCCTGGGCAGCGCGCTCGCGGCCGCCGGCGATGCCGCCGGGGCGCGAGCGATCTGGCAGGCGGAGGCGGAGCGGCTCGATGCGACCTCCACCGCCAATCTGTCGCTGCTGGCGGTGCGGCGCCTGCTGGCCATCGACCTGGGCGATCTGGAGCGCGCGAACGCCATCGCGGCGCGGTTGCAGGCGGCGGGCTATCTTGATCCCCGGGCCGATCCGGCCTATACGATGTCCGGCGCCTACCGGTGACCCGCGCCAGACCCAAGGAGCGCCTAATGCCCAACAGCCCGCACAACGTCGATCTGCGCATCGATGCATCGAACCAGTACAGCTTTTCCGGCGGCAGCGAGGGCAGCGGGAACTGCCGCAACGCCGTCGGGCAGGGCGCTGCCCCGGTCCAGATAACGCTCGACGCGCCAGCGGGCTACCGCATCCGGGACATGGGCGACAGCCTGCCAGGCGTGCAACTGACCGGGACCGGCACGGAGCAGATGAGGCCCTCCGTGTCGGGCCAGGGTCGATCGGCGAACATTACGAACACCTGCGTGGCCCCGGCGGACGTGGATTACACGGTCAACGTCGAGACTCCGGGCGGCGGCAACATCCCCTGCCATCCGAGAATCGTGAACAGGTGACGCCGCGCCTGCGGCGCCTGCAGGCGGGTCACCAGGCGTAGGCCTCGGGCGCCGCGCCTCCGGGACCCGGGAAGATCTTGTCCAGGGCCGCGAGCGTCTCGGCGTCGAGCTGGATGTCGGTCGCCACGACGGCGTCCTCCAGATGGGCGAGCGTGCGCGGGCCGACGATCGGGGAAGTGACGGCAGGCTGGTGCAGCAGCCAGGCGAGCGCCACTTGCGCCGGCGGGTGGCCGATACGGCGGCACAGATCCTCGTAAGCAGCGATCTTCGCCCTGTCCCGGTCGAGTCGGTTCGTCACCCACTCTCCGCCGCGCCTCCCGCTGCGCTCCTTCTCGACGGCGCCCGCCAGCATGCCGCCATCCACCGGGCTGTAGGGAATGAGGCCCATGCCATAGCCGGTGCAGGCCGGGATAACCTCGAGCTCGACCATGCGGTTGTTGAGGTTGTACACGGATTGCTCGCTCACCAGCGGATGCATGCCGCGCTTCATCGCTTCCTGGTTGGCGGTGGCGATGTGCCAGCCGGCGAAGTTGCTGGAACCGACGTAGATCACCTTGCCGCTGGACTTGAGCGCACCGAAGGCTTCCCAGACCTCGGACCACGGACAATCGCGGTCGATGTGGTGCATCTGGTAGAGGTCGATCACGTCGGTCTGCAGGCGCCGCAGGCTGGCCTCGAGATGACGGTGGATCTTGAGGGCACTCAGGTTGCGGCCGGAGCGGTTCGGCTCGCGGTCCGCCTGGTCGCGGTTCGCCGGGTTGTAGACCTTGGTCGCGAGGATCACGTTGTCGCGGCGTCCGCCGCCCTGGGCGAACCAGCGGCCGAGGATCTCCTCAGTGTAGCCGTGGTGCTTCTCCCAGCCGTACACGTCGGCGGTGTCGAAGAAGTTGATCCCGAGTTCGAGCGCCCGGTCCATGATGGCGAAGCTGTCCTCGACGGACGTGTGCCAGCCGAAGTTCATGGTCCCGAGGCAGAGGTTGCTCACCTGCACCCCGCTCTTGCCCAGCCGCCGGTAGTTCACGCCCATCTGCAGTCCTCGCGCTCCGCCGCCGGCCCGCGCCCGGCACCATCGTCACACCTTGCCGCGCCGCGCCTCCAATGCCAACCGCACTTCGTGTGCCCGCTCCTCGGTGATCGAGAAGGTGGCGATGGCCCAGATCGCCACGCCGGAGGCCACGAACGGCAGGAACGCATCGCACAGCCGCATCATGGTGATCGTAAACGCCGACTGGTTGCCCTGCAGCGCGACGTCGAATCCGGTCGCGTTCAGCAGGAAGCCGCCGGCCGCGAGTGCGGCGGCCATGCCCAGCTTGACGACCCACCAGAAGATGGATCCGTACATGCCCTCGCGCCGCTCGTGGGTCTCGAGCTCATCCAGGTCCACGACGTCGGCGATCATGGACGGCATGATCGTGAACAGCCCGCCTAGACCGAAGGCGAGCAGTGGTGCCGGCAGGAGGAGCAGCCACGGGATCTGCGGGTCGTAGCAGACCCACTTCAGGGCGTAGCCGAGCATCGACACGCCGATCGCCAGGTAGAACGCGCGCTTCTTGCCGATCCGCGTGGCCAGCCAGGTGACCAGCGCGATCACGCAAAAGGTGGCGATCGACTGGACGGTGCCCGCCCAGCCGGCGTACTCGGCGCCGCGCACCATGTCGCCGCCGAAGACGTAATAGATGATCACGTAAAACTGGAACGACGACACCAGCATAAAGCCGTTGAACACCAGGAAGGTCGCCACGC
>JBHJND010000639.1:0-2143 GCA_048497655.1 Caballeronia novacaledonica | reverse complement strand
GCGGCGGACGATCCTCGGCCTGTTCCTCGGCGAGGCGGTGGTGCTGGCGGTGCTCGGCGGGCTGATGGGGCTCGCGGTCGGCCTCGGCCTGGCGCAGCTGCTGCGCATCGCCGTGCCGGCGCTGCCGGTGCAGACGCCGGTCCTGTACGCGGTGCTGGCGGTCGCCGTCAGCGCGCTGATCGGCCTGGCCGCTGGCGTGCTGCCGGCGCACCGGGCTTCGCGCCTCGACCCGGTCGAGGCGCTGCGGGCCGAGTAGGCCGCGTCGGCATCCGGGCCGGCGTCGTGCAAAGCGGGGGCAGATCGCCATGAGAGCGTTGCAGCCGAAATCGATCATCGAGCCGTTCCGCATCCGCTCGGTCGAGCCGATCCGCATGACCACTCTTGCGCAGCGCGAGCGGGCGCTGGCGGCCGCCGGCTACAACCCGTTCCAGCTGCGCGCCGAGGACGTGCTGATCGACCTGTTGACCGACAGCGGCACCGGCGCGATGTCGTCGCGGCAGTGGGCGGCGATGATCGCCAGCGACGAGAGCTATGCCGGGGCGGCGTCGTTCTATCGCTTCGAGGCGGCGGTGCGCGACATCACCGGATTCAGGCACGTGATCCCGACGCACCAGGGCCGCGCCGCCGAGCACATCCTGTTCTCCTGCATCGCCAAGCCGGGCGACGTGATCCCGAGCAACGCCCACTTCGACACCACGCGCGCGCACGTCGAGTCGCGCGGCGCGCAGGCGCGCGACCTGCCCTGCGCCGAGGCGCGCCAGACTTCGGCGCGGCAGCCGTTCAAGGGCAACATCGACCTCGACGCGCTGCGGCGCACGCTCGCCGATGCGAAGCCCGGCTCGGTGCCGGCGGTGATGATGACGGTGACCAACAATGCCTGCGGCGGCCAGCCGGTCAGCCTGGCCAACCTGCGCGAGGCCAGCGCGATCGCCCGTGCGCACGGCATCCCGTTCGTCATCGACGCCTGCCGCTTCGCCGAGAACGCGTGGTTCATCAAGACTCGCGAGCCGGGCCACGCGCAGCGTGCGCCGATCGACATCGCGCGCGAGATGTTCTCGCTCGCCGACGCCTGCACGATGAGCGCGAAGAAGGACGGCATGGCCAACATCGGCGGTTTCCTGGCGCTGAACGACGATGCGCTCGCCGCGCGCTGCCGCAACCTGGAGATCCTGACCGAAGGCTTTCCCACCTACGGCGGCATGGCCGGCTACGACCTCGAGGCGGTCGCTCTCGGCCTGTACGAGGCGCTCGACGAGGAGTACCTGCGCTACCGCATCCGCTCGATCGAGTACCTCGGCGAGAAGCTCACGGCCGCCGGCATCCCCATCGTGCAGCCCACCGGTGGCCACGCGGTCTACCTGGATGCGAGCGCGCTGCTGTCGCACATGCCCGCCGCGCACTACCCCGGCTGGGCGCTGAACAACGCGCTGTACCTGGTCGGCGGCGTGCGCGGAGTCGAGATCGGCTCGGTGATGTTCGGCCGCCAGCCCGACGGCTCGGAGACGCTGGCCGAAACCGACATGGTGCGGCTGGCTTTCCCGCGCCGTGTCTACACGCAGAGCCACGTCGACTACCTGGCCGAGGTGATCGTCGCGGTGGCGGAACAGAAGCGGGAGCTTCCCGGCTACCGGATCGTCGAGCAGGCGCCGGTGCTGCGGCACTTCACCGCCCGTCTGGAGCCGCTGCCGGATGAGTGACGTTCGCGCGCTGCTGGTGACCGACGTCGTCGACAGCACGCAGTTGCTCGAGCGACTCGGCGACGAGGCGGCGGCGGCGCTGTGGACGGCGCACGACCGCGCGGCGCGCGACCTGCTGCGCGAACGGCGCGGGCTGGAGATCGACCGCACCGACGGCTTCCTGCTGCTGTTCGACTCGGCGGCCGACGCGCTCGGCTACGCGCTCGCCTACCACCGCGCGCTGGCGAGTCTCGACGTGCCGCTGCGCGCGCGGGCCGGGCTGCACGTCGGGCCGGTGATCCTTCGCCGCAACGACGCCGCCGACGTGGCGCGCGGCGCCAAGCCGGTCGAGGTCGAGGGGCTGGCCAAGCCGACCGCCGCGCGCGTGATGTCGGTGGCGCTGGGCGGCCAGACGCTGCTCACCGCGCAGGCAAGGGACGCCCTCGGCCCGACCGCGGTGCGCCTGC
>JBHJND010000638.1:0-2419 GCA_048497655.1 Caballeronia novacaledonica | reverse complement strand
TCTCATCGTCGTGGCGGCCGGCGCTGGCGTGTCAGTCGCGGCTCGCCGCGCTCAGGCGGCGACTCGGCCGCGCGTCGGCGGGGCGAGCTTCACGCGCACCGGCTTGCCGCCCCAGATCTCCTCCAGCGCGTAGTAGTCGCGTGCGGCCGGCTGCATGATGTGCACCACGACGTCGCCGAGGTCGACCAGCACCCACTCGCCGGCCTCGGTGCCCTCGACGCTGATCACATGGCCGCCGGCGCCCTTGACCTTCTCCACCACGCTGGAGGCAAGCGCCCGCGTCTGCCGGTTGGAGGTGCCGCTGGCGATGACGACGCGGTCGAACAGCTCGGTGAGCCCGGTCGTGTTGAAGACCCTGATGTCCTGGGCCTTGACGTCCTCGAGGGCGTCGACGACGAGCCGTTGCAGCTTGCGGAGGTCCATCCGATTACCGATACAGGTGATGGGCGCGAATATAGTCGAGCACCGGCGCCGGCACGATCTCGGCCAGACGGTTGTCGCGCGCGGGGGAGGGCGGCCGCGCCAGCAGCGCGCGGATCTCGGTGGCCGAGGCGTCTACCGGAGTCATCTCGATCTCGACGATGCGGCCGCGCGCCGCCTCCTGCACCGCGTGCGGCCGCGCCCGGTGCCGGTCGAAGTACTCCTGCAGCGCCTGGCTCGGCATTGGCGGCAGGCCGGCGCGCCGCGCCACCGCCAGGTGCGCGAAGTCGAGCAACAGCGTCCAGTCGCGCCAGCCGTCGAGCCGCTCGAACTGGTCCGAGCCCATGATCAGCACCAGCGGCACTTGCTCGCCGAGGGCGGTGCGCAGCCCGCGCAGCGTGTCGATGGTGTAGGTCGGCCCGGGCCGCTCGATCTCGCGCACGTCGAGCAGGAAGCGCGGCTCGCCGGCGATCGCCGCGAGGACCATGCGGGCGCGGTGCGTCGCGTCGGTGAGCTCGCCCTTCTGCCACGGTTGCCCGGCCGGGATGAAGCGAACCTCGGCGAGCGCCAGCTGTGCCAGCGCGTCCCGCGCCAGCTGCAGGTGTCCGGCGTGGAGCGGGTCGAAGCTGCCGCCGAGCAGGCCAATGGCCAACGTCACTGCGCCGCCCAGTCGCGCGGTCGCAGGAAGTCGGCGTACAGCCTCTCCTCCGGCGAGCCCGGCTGCGGGTGCCAGTCGTACTTCCACTCGACCTTCGGCGGCATCGACATCAGGATCGACTCGGTGCGGCCGCCGGACTGCAGGCCGAACAGCGTGCCGCGGTCGAACACCAGGTTGAACTCGACGTAGCGGCCGCGCCGGTAGGCCTGGAACTCGCGCTCGCGAGGGCCGTAGGCGTGCTCGCGCCGCCGACCGACGATCGGCAGGTAGGCGTCGAGGAAGGCGTCGCCGACCGCCTGCTGCATGGCGAAGCTGCGTTCGAAGCCGAGCTCGTGGAAGTCGTCGAAGAACACACCGCCGATGCCGCGCGGCTCGTTGCGGTGCTTCAGGAAGAAGTACTCGTCGCACCAGCGCTTGAAGCGCGGGTACAGCGCCGCGCCGAACGGTTCGAGCGCCGCCCGGCAGACGGTATGGAAGTGGCGCGCGTCTTCCTCGAAGCCGTAGTACGGCGTCAGGTCCATGCCGCCGCCGAACCAGTACACGTCGGGCTGGCCGGCGGCGTGGGCGCGGAACAGCCGCACGTTCATGTGCACCGTCGGCACGTAGGGGTTGCGCGGGTGGAACACCAGCGACACGCCCATCGCCTCGAAGGCGCGGCCGGCCAACTCGGGCCGCTGCGCGGTGGCCGACGGCGGCAGCCGCTCGCCGACCACGTGCGAGAAACCGACTCCGCCGCGCTCCAGCAGGTTTCCTTCCTCGACGATGCGGGTCAGCCCGCCGCCGCCGAGCGGGCTGCCGGGCGGCTTCTCCCAGGCGTCGGCCCGGAAGGCCTTGCCGTCGATGGCCTCGAAGCGCTCGACGATGCGCTGCTGCAGGCCGAGCAGGTACTCGCGGACCGACTGGGTGTCGACCGATTCGCTCATGTTGCCCCCTTCGCCCTGCGGGCTGTCCCCCCAAGGGGGCGCGAGCCGGACACGGCGTCATGCCCTGCGGCATGACCCGTGCCGGCGAGCGTGCGAGCGCTTGTCTGCGCGAGCGCGGCCTGCAAGGCCGAGCGCCTTCCGAACGGCCGTGCGGCGCTCATTGCTTCAAGTGCCTTCCGATGAACTCCAGCACCGCCTCGTACCAGGCGACGGCGTTGCGCGGCTTCAGGATCCAGTGGTTCTCGTCGGGAAAGACCAGCAGCTCGCTCGGCACCCCGTGGTACTGCAACGCCTCGAACAGGTTCAGGCCCTCGTTGATCGGGCAGCGGTAGTCGAGCTCGCCGTGGATGATCAGCGTCGGCGTCTTCCACTGCTTGATGTGGCGGATCGGCGCGTAGCGATCGAAGCTCGCCATGTC
>JBHJND010000637.1:0-2561 GCA_048497655.1 Caballeronia novacaledonica | reverse complement strand
GGTGTTCGAGGACCTGGCGGTCAAGCAGAAGGTCTTCCGCGAACTGGACCGCGTGGCAAAGGCGGGCGCGATCCTCGCCACCAACACCTCGACGCTCGATATCGACCAGGTCGCCGCGGTCACAAGGCGCCCGGACGACGTGCTCGGCACGCACTTCTTCAGCCCGGCCAACGTGATGCGGCTGCTCGAGGTCGTGCGCGGCGCGGCCACCGCGCCGGAGGTGCTGGCCACCGTCATGAAGCTGGCCCGGCCGCTGAAAAAGGTGGCGGTCGTCTCCGGCGTTTGCGACGGCTTCATCGGCAACCGGATGCTCGAGCACTACGTGCGGCAGTCACTGTTCCTGCTGGAGGAGGGCGCCAGCCCGCAGCAGGTCGACAGGGCGCTGACCGGCTTCGGCATGGCGATGGGCATCTTCGCCGTGGGCGACCTGGCGGGGCTCGACATCGGCTATGCGATCCGCCAGCGCCGCTACAGGGAGAAGCCCGATGTGCGCTACCCGCGCATCGCCGACCGGGTGGTCGAACTCGGCCGTCTCGGCCAGAAGACCGGCAAGGGCTGGTACCGCTACGAGCCCGGCAGCCGCACGCCGCAGGTCGACCCGGAGGTCGAGGCGCTGATCGACGCCTATCGCATGGAGCTCGGCATCACCCCGCTGGCGATCTCCGACGAGGAGATCGTGCAGCGCTGCGTCTTCGCCCTGGTCAACGAAGGCGCGCGCATCCTGCAGGAAGGCATCGCACAGCGGGCGAGCGACATCGACGTGGTGTACCTCACCGGCTACGGCTTCCCGGCCTGGCGCGGCGGGCCGATGTTCTACGCCGAGAGCTTCGGCCTGCCGAAGGTGGTCGAGGCGATGCTGCGGTTCGCCGCGCTGCCCGGTGCCGATGCGCGGTTCTGGCAGCCGGCGCCGCTGCTCGCCCAGTGTGCGGCCGTCGGCCGCCGTTTCGACGCCCGCTGAGCGCACCGGCGCGCGAACCAGTCCGCCCCGGTCACAACCACTGCCAAGGAACCCGCGATGGCGACCAACCGCCGCATCGTGCTCGCCAGCCGCCCGGCCGGCGCGGTCACGGTCGACAACTTCCGGCTCGAGACGGTGCCGCTGCCGGCGCTCGAAGAGGGTCAGCTGCTGGTGCGCAACCGGTGGCTGTCGCTCGACCCGTACATGCGCGGGCGGATGAACGAGGGGCGCAGCTATGCCGAGGCGCAGGCGCTGAACGAGACGATGGTCGGTGGCACGGCCGGCGAGGTGGTGCAGTCGCGCCATCCGGGATTCGCCGCCGGCGACCAGGTCGTCGGCTACCTCGGCTGGCAGGAGTACGGGGTCTCCGACGGTCGCCAGCTGATGAAGGTCGACACCGCGCACGTTCCGTTGTCGGCCTATCTCGGCGCGGTCGGCATGCCGGGCGTGACTGCCTGGTACGGCCTGAAGCGGATCATCGAGCCGAAGGCCGGCGAGACCGTCGTGGTGTCCGCCGCCAGCGGCGCCGTCGGCAGCGTGGTCGGCCAGCTGGCGAAGCTGTCGAGCTGCCGCGCTGTCGGCATCGCCGGCGGCGAGGAGAAGTGCCGCTACGTGGTCGAGGAGCTGCGCTTTGACGCCTGCATCGACTACAAGCGCGAGGACGTCGGCAAGGCGCTGAAGGCAGCGGCGCCGGATGGTGTCGACGGCTACTTCGAGAACGTCGGCGGCGAAATCATGGAAGCGGTGCTGCCGCGGATGAACGCCTTCGGCCGCATCGCGCTTTGCGGGTTGATCGCCGGCTACGACGGCGAGCCGATCCCGATCCGCAATCCGACCTGGTTCCTCGTCAGCCGGCTGAAGCTGCAGGGCTTCATCGTCTCCGAGCACATGCAGGTCTGGCCGCAGGCGCTGAAGGAACTGGGCGGGCACGTCGGCGCCGGGCGCATCAGGTACCGCGAGTCGGTCGCACAGGGGCTGCAGAGCGCCCCGGAGGCGTTCATCGGCCTGCTCAAGGGCAGGAATTTCGGCAAGCAGCTGGTGAAGCTGGACTGACGATGCTCGACTTCAAGGGCAAGGTGGCCGTCATCACCGGTGGCGGCAGCGGCTTCGGCGCCGCGTTCGCGCGGCAGGCTCACTCGCTCGGCATGCGCATCGTGCTCGCCGACGTGCAGGCCGACGCGCTCGAGCAGCAGCTGCAGGCGCTGCGCGAGGCCGGCGCCGAGGCGATCGGCGTGCGCTGCGACGTCTCGTCCGACGCCGACGTGGCGCGGCTGGCGCAGGCCGCCTACGAGCGCTTCGGCGCGGTCAACCTGCTGTTCAACAACGCCGGTGTGGCCGGCACCGGCGGCTACCTGTGGGAGAACAGCGAGGCCGACTGGCGCTGGACGATCGGCGTGAACCTGATGGGCGTGGCCCACGGCATCCGCCACTTCGTGCCGCGGATGATCGCCGCCGGGCTCGATGCCGACAGCGGCCACGTCGTCGTCAGCGCCTCGATCGCCGGCTGGCTGTGCGCGCCGCTGCTCGGCGTCTACAACGCCAGCAAGGCGGCGGTGGTCTCGGCCAGCGAGACGCTGTACCACGACCTGAAGCTGGCAGGCAG
>JBHJND010000636.1:0-1943 GCA_048497655.1 Caballeronia novacaledonica | reverse complement strand
GCGAGCTGCCCGTCGGGCTCGATCTACAAGCGCGAGGAAGACGGCATCGTGCTGATCGACCAGGACAAGTGCCGCGGCTGGCGCATGTGCGTGTCGGGCTGCCCCTACAAGAAGATCTACTACAACTGGAAGAGCGGCAAGGCCGAGAAGTGCATCTTCTGCTACCCGCGCATCGAGGCGGGCCAGCCGACCGTGTGCAGCGAGACCTGCGTGGGCCGCATCCGCTACCTCGGCGTGCTCCTCTATGACGCCGACCGCATTGAGGAGGCCGCGAGCGCGGAGCACGACAGCAACCTGTATTCGGCGCAACTCGGCATCTTCCTCGACCCGAACGATCCGCACGTGATCGAGCAGGCGAGCGCCGACGGTATTCCGGAAGCATGGCTGGAGGCGGCCAGGTCCTCGCCCGTCTACAAGATGGCGGTGGACTGGCGGGTGGCGCTGCCGCTGCATCCGGAGTACCGGACGCTGCCGATGGTCTGGTACATCCCGCCGCTGTCGCCGGTGACCTCGCGGGCGCAGGCCGGCGAGATCGGCATGAACGGCGAGCTGCCCGACGTGCGCAGCCTGCGCATCCCGCTGAAGTACCTCGCCAACCTGCTGACCGCCGGCGACGAGGAGCCGGTGGCGCGCGCGCTGGAGCGGATGATGGCGATGCGGGTGTTCATGCGCGGCCGCCACGTCGACGGCGTCGACAAGCCGGCGGTGCTCGAGCGGGTCGGCCTGAACCGCGCCGAGGTCGAGGACATGTACCGGGTGATGGCGATCGCCAACTACGAGGACCGGTTCGTCATCCCGACCACCCACCGCGAGTACGCCGAGAACGCCTTCAACGTCCGCGGCGGCTGCGGCTTCTCCTTCGGCAACGGCTGCAGCGAGGGGGTCACCGAGACCAGCCTGTTCGGCAGCGAGAAGCGGCGGACCATCCCGATCAAGGCCAAGGTGTGACGATGAGCCCCTTCACCGCCCCGCCCGCCCGGATGACCCACACGCTGCGCGCGCTGGCGCGGCTTCTGCGCTACCCGGACGCCGAGCTGCGCGGCCTGGCGCCGGCGCTGGCCGCCGCGCTGCGCGAGGAGGCGGCGCTCGCGCCTGCCCGGCTGGCCGAGATCGATGCCCTGGTCGCGCGCCTGCTGCATCCCGACACGCTGCGCACCGAGGCCGACTACGTCGAGCTGTTCGACCGCGGCCGCCGCACCGCCCTGCACCTGTTCGAGCACGTGCACGGCGACAGCCGCGACCGCGGCCAGGCCATGGTCGACCTGCTGCAGACCTACGAGCGCACCGGCCTCGCCATGGCGCCCGGCGAACTGCCCGATCACCTGCCGGTGGTGCTGGAGTTCGCCAGCACCCAGCCGCCGGCGCAGGCCCGCGAGTTCCTGCGCGAGACCGCCCACATCGTGCGCGCGATCTTCAGCGCCCTGCTCGAGCGCGGCAGCGCCTACGCCGCTGTGACGGCCGCCGTGCTCGATCTCGCCGGCGAGCCGGCGCAGCGCGTCGAGCTGCCCGCCGAGCCGCCACTGGACGACAGCTGGGCCGAGCCCGAGGCCTTCGGCGGCTGCGACAGCAGCGGCCAGTCGCGGCCGAACGAGCCGCAGCCGATCCACATCGTCCGTCCCGCCAAGGCGGCGCCGCGCGCCGCCGCCTGATGAGGAGCCACGCATGAACGCCCTGCACACCTTCGTCTTCGTCGTCTACCCCTACATCTGCCTGGGAGTCTTCCTGATGGGCAGCCTGGCGCGCTTCGACCGCGACCAGTACACGTGGAAGAGCGACTCCTCGCAGATGCTGCGCGCCCGCCAGCTGCGCATCGGCAGCAACCTGTTCCACGCCGGCATCCTGTTCCTGTTCTTCGGCCACCTGTTCGGCCAGCTGACGCCGCACTCGGTCTACGAGATCTTCATGACCGCGTCGCAGAAGCAGGTGCTGGCGGTGGTCGCCGG
>JBHJND010000635.1:0-2682 GCA_048497655.1 Caballeronia novacaledonica | reverse complement strand
GCGACGCTGATCGCCACGCCGACCATCAACTCGGTCAGCGTCAGGCCGCGCTGTCGGTAGCCCAGGCTCGCCATCGTCAGTTCGCCAGCGGCGCGCTGATCCGGAACTGTGTCGTGCGCAGCGAGGCGCGGGCCTCGTCGGCGGCGGCGGAGCCGCGCAGCACGCCGGCACCGCGTGAGTCGTCCCACTGCACGAGCACGGTGACCTGCTGCCCGTTGACGGTCACGGCGCCGGTGCCGGCAGGCAGCACCCGCAGCCGCAACCGCCAGTCGAGCAGGGCGCAGGAAGCGACGCTGGCGCAGGGCGGGGCCGCGGCGCCGAGCTCGAGCTCGTAGGCGCCCGCGTGGGCGACGTCGGCGCGCATCCGCTCGATCATGTCGTGCGCCAGTTGCGCCGCCTGGCTGCGATGGATCGAACTCTGGCCGACGCGCATGCCGCTCGCCTGCAGCCCGGCAAGCCCGAGCAGGCCGATCGACAGCAGGACCACCGCGACCAGCACCTCGATCAGGCTGAGGCCCGCCTGCCGTCGCCGAAGCACGGCCGTCGACGATGCACGGCCGGTGCAGATGCTCGTCGAGATCGCCACCTGTCTCCCCGATGCGCAGCGGCGGGCTGCCGATCGTGCGATCGTCGACCCGACCGCCGACCTCCTTGTCGATCGATTCTCCCGCCCGCTTGGAGTGCTGCTCATCCGGCTTTGATGACTGGTTTGCGCGCTCCGATAAGTGGCCTCGGTGCGCGGAGCGTCGCGATTCGCACACGTAACAAGCTTGCGCTATCGACGCGCGAAGCGATGCCGAAGATTCGGCGCCTTGCGTGCCGAACATTCACTTCGATCGGCTCGCCGCCGGCGACAGGATTCTCCCCACGCGGGCAAGCAGGGGGAGTGGACCGATGGCCGGAAGCAACGACGGCAGCGCGACGCGGCACCAGCGCGGCGCCAGCCTGGTCGAGACGATGATGGCGCTGTCGATCGCCGGCGTGCTGGCCGGCGCGGCTGTGCCGGCGATGAAGGACGCCCTCGTTCAGCAGCGCCTGCGCAGCGGCAGCAGCGACCTGTACGCCAGCTTCCACCTGGCGCGCTCGGAGGCGATCAGGCGCGCCGCTCCGGTGGCAGTGACGCCGCTCGACGGGCAGGACTGGTCGAAAGGCTGGCGGGTCTTCGCCGACCGCAACGACGACGGCGTCCAGGACGCCGACGAGGAGACCCTCGCCGAGCGGCCGCGGCCCGCCGAAGGGATGACGATCAGGCCCTACTTCGGCGCGCTGTTTGCCGGCACGGTGCTTTCGTACAACGCCGAGGGTCGCCTGCACCGCCCGGGCGGAAGGGGACTGGTGCTCGGCCGGCTGGTGCTCACGCTGGACGGCGCGACGCGTTCGCTGTGCTTCGCCTCGCTGAGCATGCGGACCGTGGCGGCTGCCGCCTGCGACTAGTCAGCGAGGACCACCAACCGCGATGGCGCGGGCGAGAGCCGGCGCCACCGCAGCAAGAAGTGCGATGGCGCGCCCGGCGCGACTCGAACGCACGACCCCTGCCTTCGGAGGGCAGTACTCTATCCAACTGAGCTACGGGCGCGAGGCTGCGAGTGTAGCCGGTTGGCGCGCGCGGCCGGCGGGCCCGCCCCCGGCCCCTATAATTCCGCCCCTGCCCACCGTCCACCGTGCCCGCAGCGGCGCGCTCCAGGGTCGACCAGATGTCAGAACAACACAGCTCTCCGATCAAGACGCCCAAGCAGCTGATCACCGTCGTCGTGCTCGCCTTCGTGGTGCCGGTGCTGGTCATCGTGCTGCTGGTCAAGTACGTCGTCGGCGAGAAGTCCGCCGGCGCGGGCGCCGAGGCAATGACCCCGGAGGCGATCGCCGACCGGCTGCGCCCGGTCGGCTCGGTGGTGCTGGCGCAGGCGAGCGGGCCACGGACGCTGAAGTCCGGAGAGGAGGTCTACAAGCTTGCCTGCGGCGCCTGCCACACGGCGGGCGTGGCCGGCGCGCCGAAGACCGGCGACGCCGCAGCCTGGGCGCCGCGGATCAAGCAGGGCTACGACACCCTGGTCACCCATGCCGTTTCAGGATTCAAGGCAATGCCGGCCAAGGGTGGCAATGCGGACCTCGACCAGATCGAAGTCGCGCGCGCCGTCGTGCACATGGCCAACGCCTCCGGTGCGACGTTCAAGGAGCCCGACCCGGTGAAGACCGGCGAGCACAGCGGCCAGCAGGTGGTAGCCGAAGCCTGCGGCACCTGCCACGAGTCCGGCGCGGGCGGGGCGCCGAAGGTGGGCGACTGGGCCGCCTGGAAGCCGCGCATCGAGAAGGGACTGAACACGCTGTACGAGTCGGCCATCACCGGCCACGGCGGCATGCCGGCGCGCGGCGGCATGGCCAAGCTCACCGATGGCGAGATCAAGAAGGCCATCGAATACATGTTCAACGCCGGCAGGCAGGCCTCGCCGGCCGCCGCAGTGGCGGTCGCCGCTGCAGCGCCGGTCAAGGCGGACGCGGCCGCCGGCCGCAAGCTGTATGAAGCGTCCTGCTCGGCCTGCCACGCGGCCGGCGTGGCCGGCGCCCCGAAGTTGGGCGACAAGGCCGCCTGGGCGGCGCGCGCGTCGGCCGGCGTCGATGCCCTGACGGCGAGCGTGCTCAAGGGCAAGGGCGCCATGCCGCCGAAGGGCGGCGCTGCCGCGGCCA
>JBHJND010000634.1:0-10001 GCA_048497655.1 Caballeronia novacaledonica | reverse complement strand
ACCCGCAGCGAGGCGATGCCGTTGCCCACCCCGCGCGCGGCGAAGGTGGTCGCCTCGCCGCCGGCGATGAACTGGAACGACGAGATCGCCCACTGGTTGTTGACCACGTTCAGGATCACCGGCGCCCGGTAGACCGCCGCGAACGTCAGGGCGTTTTGGAAGTCCGGCTCGGCGGTGGAGCCGTCGCCGATCCAGGCGCTGGCGATCGACGTGCCGCCCTTGATCGCCGAGGCCATCGCCCAGCCGACCGCCTGGATGTACTGCGTGCCGAGGTTGCCGGCCAGCGAGAAGAAGCCGTGCTTGCGGTGCGAGTGCAGGATCGGCATCTGCCGGCCCTTGATCGGGTCGCGCGAGTTGGAGAACAGCTGGCACATCAGCTCGACCAGGCTGGCGCCGCGCGCGATCAGGATGCCCTGCTGGCGGTAGGTGGGAAAGCACATGTCGTCGCGTTCGAGGGCCAGCGTGTGGGCGACGCTGATCGCCTCCTCGCCGAGGCTCTGCATATAGAACGACATCTTCTTCTGCCGCTGCGCGGTGAGCATGCGCGCGTCGTACACGCGCAGGGTCAGCATCGCCCGCAGCCCCCTGATCAGCAGCTGCGGATCGACCGCGGGCACCCACGGGCCGACCGCCCGGCCGTCCTCGTCGAGCACGCGCACCAGGCCGTAGGCGAGGTCGCTGGTCGCCGACGGCAGTGCATCGACCGGCGGGCGGCGCGTCTCGCCGGCGCGCTTGAGGTGCAGGTAGGAAAAATCGGGCTCGTGCCCAGGCCGCTCCGGCGGCTCGGGGACGTGCAGCTTCAGCGGGCCGTAAGACCTGGTCATGCAAGTCTCCGCAGTCGTTGGCGTTGCGCGGGCGGCGGCGAACTGCCGGCCGTCGCGCAGCCGATTGGCGAAAGGTTAGCGGCTTTGCGGCGACTGGAGTTGATCCGTGCTGCAGGCCGCCTGCTGCGGCGCCGCGGCGCGCCGGCACCCGCCTGGCCGCCGGCTAGAAGTACGCCAGCACCATCTTGGTGGCCAGTGCGAACAGCAGCAGGGCGAAGATGCGCTTGAGCACGGTCAGCGGCAGGCGGTGGGCGAGCCGCGCGCCGAGCGGCGCGGTGGCGACGCTGCCGGCGACCAGCGCCGCGAGCGCTGGCAGGAAGACGAAGCCCAGCGTCGCCGCGGGCAGGCCGGGCACATGCCAGCCGCTGGCGACGAAGCCCACCGTGCCGATGACCGCGACCGGGATGCCGATCGCCGCCGCGGTGCCGATCGCGGTGAGCGCGGGCACGCGGCAGAACAGCATGAATGGCACGGTGAGGAACGCCCCGCCGGCCGACACCAGCCCGCAGATCACGCCGATCGCGGCGCCGACCGCCAGCATGCCGGCCGTGCCGGGCAGGCCGCGCGAGGCCGACGGCCGGCCACCGAGCAGCATCTGCGTCGCCCCCGCGTAGACGATCGCCGCGAAGGCCAGCGCCAGCACGCGCTGCGAGACGAAGCCGCTGGCGAAGGTGGCCAGCAGCGCGCCGAGCGCCATGCCCGGCGCCAGCCGCCCGGCGATGCTCCAGTCGACCGCGCCGCGCCCGTGATGGGCGCGCACGCTGGCGCTCGAGGTGAAGATGATCGATGCCATCGCCGTGCCGAGCGCCAGGTGCACCGTGTGCTCGGGGGCGAGCGCCTGCGCGGCGAACAGCGCCGACAGTATCGGCACCACCGTCATGCCGCCGCCGATGCCGAGCAGGCCGGCGAGGAAGCCGACCAGGGCGCCGACGGCCGCGTAGGCGGCGAGCCAGGTCAGGCCGGCTCCCTGACCGTCTGGCGGTCCGTCGCGACGACGGTCTCGGCCTCCTCGTGCACCGGCAGCGTTCGCGTGCCGCGGATCGGCGCCTGCTGCCACGCCATCCAGGCAAGCAGCAGCGCGCCGCCGCCGGCGAAGGCCAGCGCCGCGCGCAGGCCGACGTGCTCGCCGAGCCAGCCGCCGATGAGCGCGCCGGGAACGGCCGGCACCAGGATCAGCCAGCGCATGGTGCTGGTCATGCGGCCGAGCAGCGGGGTCGGCGTCACCGCCTGCCGCAGGGCGAGGAAGTTGACGAAGATGAGGATGGCACCCGAGCCGAGCAGTGCCAGCATCAGCGCGAACATCGCGATGCCGACCGTGCCGGCGGGGGCCAGCGCGGCGAGCAGCCAGCCGCCGCCGCACAGCGCGAAGCCGGTGACCATCGCCGGCCCCGGCCCCAGGTGCCGCGAGATGCGGTGGCCGAGCAGGCTGGTCGCCACCGTGCCGACGCCGACCATCGTGTAGGCGAGGCCGACACCGCCTTCGGACAGGCCGAGCACGCGGGTGGCGAACAGGATCTGCACCACCTGCGCGGCGTAGTAGCACAGGTGCCAGGCGCCGACGGCCATCGCCATCGCCACCAGCAGCCGGTGGGTGGCGACGAACCGCATGCCGGCGCGCAGCGCCGGCCAGAACGCCTCGCCGGCGGCCTGCGGCGCCTCGCGCACGCGGATGCCGGTGAGGATCAGCGCCGCGACGGCCACCAGCGCCGCGTTCAGCAGCAGGGTCAGCGGCGCGCCGGCGAGCTTGATCAGTGCGCCGGCGGCGGCGGGCCCGGCCACGTCCGCCGCCGAGTTGGCCAGCCCGTTGCGCGCGTGCGCCTCGACCAGCCGCGCGCGCGGCACGATCTGCGTCAGCACGATCTGCGAGGCGCTGCCGGCCACCGTGTTGACCGTGCCGAGCACGAAGCCGACCACGTACAGCCAGGTCATCGACAGCCAGCCCATCGCCCAGGCCAGCGTCACGCTGGAGATGGCCAGCGCCAGCGTCGACTCGCCGGCGACGTAAACCGGCAGCTTGCGCACCCGGTCGAGGAACACGCCGGCGGGCAGCGAGAACAGCGCGAACGGCAGCGCCTCCATCGCGGTGAGGATGCCCATCTGCGTCGGCGAGGCGTGCAGCAGCACGGCAGCGGCCAGCGGCAGCGCCAGCATGCTCATCTGCGTGCCGAAGGAGCCGACCAGGATCGAGCCGAACAGCCGCCGGTAGGCGGCGTCGCGAAGCAGGTCGTCAGGCGCCAGTGCCAGCGCACGCAGGCGCTGGCGCAGGCGAAGTCCGATCGAAGGCGGCGGCAAGGTCGGCGTCCGGCAGCGCAAAGGCCGGCAGCGTAGCGCCGCGCCGGCGCCGGTCAACCCGATCCGGCCGGCGCGGCGCCGCCGGCGGCGGTCAGCCGTCGGCCAGCAGGTAGATGCCGAGCCCGATCATCACCACGCCGGCGATCAGCTTCAGCACGCGGCCTTCCTTTTCCTGCAGGCGATGGCGGCTGAGCAGGGTGACGCCGATGCCGAGCACGATCACGTCGTCGAGCATGTAGGCGGAGATGTACAGCAGCAGGTAGCCGTAGTAGGCGGCAATGTCGAGCTGCTTCAGCGTCAGGATGCGCGTGAACAGCGCCGGGAAGCCGGAGGTGCACATGAACTCGACCACCTGCACCAGCAGCGCCAGCACGATGGTGCCGACGATCGCCACCTTGTAGGTCGGCGCGTGCAGGATGCCGCGCATCCGGTTGTAGATCATCGGCCGGGCCGAGGCCGGGATCGACAGCGAGATGCCGCGGCCGAAGGCGAAGAAGTCCTTGACGTTGATCGCCCCGGCGAAGATGGCGATCAGCGCGATGACGACCTGCGAGGCGCGCGACAGGCCGATGAACATGAACAGGTTCAGCCACGCCGCCATCATGGCGAAGTACGAGATGCCCTCGACCAGCACGAAGGTGCCGGCGATTGCCAGCATGCGCTTGCGGTCGTTCAGCGGCGCCAGCAGCGAGATCATCAGCAGCAGCACCCACATCGAGCAGGGGTTGAAGCCGTCGAGCAGGCCCATCGCCAGCGTGAAGGCCGGCAGCCCCACGTCGTCGAGCGTCACGGTGTGGCCGAACAGGGTGACCGAGAAGGCTTCCTCCGGCGCCGCCGCGCCCGCCCCGGCGCTGGCTCCCGGCCCGCACGACAGGCTGTCCTCGGCTTCGCACGAGCTGGCGTCGGTCGGCGCGCCGCTCGTGACGCGCCCGCCCGCCAGCGCGCTGCGGATCAGCTTGTCGGTGCTCGCCTCGGCTGAGTAGCCGAGGATCAGCTGGCCGTTGACGTAGGTGGCCGGCACGCGCGCCGCGCCGGCGCCGGTGGCCTGCGCCAGTTCCTGCAGGCGCGCCAGCGCGCTGGCGTCCTTCGTCACGTCGCGCACGACGATCGCCAGTTCCGGCCGCTCGCCGCCCAGGCGCGCCATGAACTCCTCGGCCTGGGCGCAGTGCGGGCAGCCCTCGCGGACGAACAGCTCGATGCGGTTCGGGTCGGCCGCGCGGGCCGCCGTGCCCGCGGCCATCACGGCGAGCAGCGCGGCGAGCAGCAGCCAGAGCAGGGCGCGCGTGCGGGAGCGGGTCGCGCCCATTGAGGTATCGAAATGCAAGATTGCGCTGCCGTTGCCTGATCCGCCGCGAGTCTATGAATGCGGCGGGACGAAGCCTTGCGCTAACGCAGGAGTTGCGCCGAGGGAAATCCCCATGCCGGGCAGTCGAATTTGACCTGCCTCAACGTTCGCCTTCCCTGCGCCGGCGCGTGCGCGTCGAGCGAACGGCGGCGACCTCCGCTCAGCGCGCGCTTCGCAGCGCGGCCTGCAGCAGCGGCAGCACCAGCGAGCGCGCATCGACCCGCGCCTTGATGTGCGCCAGCGTCAGGAACGAGCCGACCAGCTTGCGGTGCAGGAACAGCGTTTCCGGCGGCGGCGTGCGCAGCAGGCCCTGCCGGATGCCGAGGTCGATGCCGAGCGACCTCGCGCGCGACGGCAGGTCGGACCCCGCGAAGTCGTAGCGGCCGATGTGCCGCAGCGGCTCGCACACCAGCATGATCACGTCGGTGGTCGCATCGAGCAGCGCCTTCGGGTCTCCTTCGGCCGCGTAGCCGATGGCCAGCGCGAGGCGCGCCACTTCGTCGCGGTTGCCGTCGATCGCCGCGCGCGTGATGCGGGCGTAGTTGCGCACGAACGCTGGCTGGAAGTGCACGGTGGAGCCGAAGTCGAGCAGCACCAGGGTGCCGGTGGCCGGCTGCCACAGGTAGTTGGCGAAGTTCGGATCGGTCTGCATCACCCGGAACTCGAAAAGCTCGCAGAACATCAGCCGTTCGAGCAGCGTGCCGATCGCGTCGCGCGTGGCCTGTGGCACGCCGTCGGCGGCGAGCGTCTCCAGCGGCTCGCCTTCCATGTAGTCCATCGCCAGGATGCGCGCGGTGGTCAGGTCCAGATGCACCCGCGGCACGGCGAGCCGGGGCTCGTCGGCCACCAGAGTCGCGAAGCGGTCGAGGAACTCCGCCTCGGCGAGATAGTCGGCTTCCTGGCCGAGCTGGCGGGCGGCTTCCGCGGCGATCGCCGGGATGTCGACCTCGTGCGGCAGCAGCCTGAGCAGCTGCAGCATCGCAGCGAGGTTCTCGACGTCGCTGCGGATGGAGCGCGCCACGCCGGGGTACTGGATCTTCAGCGCCAGCTCGCGTCCGTCCGCCGCGCGCGCGCGGTGCACCTGGCCGATCGACGCCGCGGCAATCGGCTCGTAGTCGAAGTGCGCGAAGCGTCGTTGCCAGCCCCGGCCGTACTCGCGGCCGAGCACACGGCGCAGCTGCGCCTGCGGCATCGGCGCCGCCTGTGCGCGAAGCAGGGCGAGCGCCTGCGCGAACTCCGGCGGCAGCAGGTCGGCGCCCTGCAAAGACAGCATCTGGCCGAGCTTCATCGCCCCGCCGCGCAGCCGCGCCAGCCTTGCGGCGAGCCGGCGCGCGCCGTCGGCAGAGAGGAAGGCGCTGGCGGCCTCGCCGCCGATGCTCTTGCCGGCGATCAGCCGGCGAACGCCTTCCGCGGCGCCACCGAGCGCGAACTCGCCTGCTGCCCGCGCCACGCCTGCGAGCCGGCCCAGGCGGGTCTGCGGAACGCGGGCGGGCGCGATCGGCGGCGGTGGGGTCGCGCGCTTGCCGGGAGGGGCGGTCGACGTTGGAGGCTCCGTTGGTGCAGGGCGCGACCTGGGCCCGATTCGAGTCGGCCGCCACCCGCAGGGTAGACAGCGGACGGTCGACCGGGTTCGCCGCAGGCCGTGCGCCCGGCCTGGGTCGTCAGGAAGACGCCGCCAGGACCAGCTTGCCGTAGTGCACGCGGTTGCGGCCGGCGGCCTTGGCCTCGTAGAGGGCTTCGTCGGCGCGGCGCAGCGCATCGGCCACGCCGCCCGGCCCCGGGTGCGCGATGGCCACGCCGGCGCTGACCGACAGCGGCCGGCCGCTGAACCAGCGCGAGGTGTCGATCTGCGCCACCGCCGAGCGCACCTGCTCGGCCGTCTCGACCGCCTCGTCGAGATCCATCTCGGGCAGCAGCAGCAGGAACTCCTCGCCGCCCAGGCGGCCGCCGACCATCGGCCCGCGCATCACGTCGGCGACGACCCGGGCCACCGCGCGCAGCATCTCGTCGCCGACCAGGTGGCCGTGCTGGTCGTTGATCGTCTTGAAGTGGTCGATGTCGAGGATCAGCACGGCGCAGTCGTTGCCGGCGGCCAGAAAACCGCCCAGCCGCGCCAGCACGGCGCGCCGGTTCGGCAGGCCGGTCAGCTCGTCGGTCATCGCCAGCGTGTGCATCGTCCGGCTGGTACGGCGGTGCCGCCAGGCCAGCAGGCCGAGCACCGCCGCCAGCAGGATGGCCAGAACGGCGGCAATGACCTGCAACCGGCTGGCACGTTGCTGCTGCTCGAGCGCGGCGACGGTGGCCGCCTTCTCGCGCAGCAGCAGGGCGTTTTCCTTCTCGCGCGCCGCGGTGTCGAACTCCACCTTCAGGGTGAGGAACCGCTGGTCGAGCTGGCGCTCGTGCAGGCGATCGGTGACCTCCTTCAGCAGGCGCTCGTTCTCGTAGGCGGCTCGCCAGTCGCCGAGGTCGGCATGGGCGGCGGCGATGGCCGCATAGGTGGCGGCGAGTTCCGTCGGCGCCTCGGCCTTGCCGAACGAGGCCAGCGCGGCGTTCAGCGCCGCGAGGCCCTCGGCCGGCCGCTTCAGCCCGCGCAGCGCCACACCGCGCATCAGCGCCAGCTGCGCCTGCAGCCGGGCGTCGGGCGTGTCAACGGCGAGCTTCTCGGCGTCGGCCAGCCGCTCCAGCGCCAGCCAGTACTGGCCGCGCGCGTTGTGCACGCCGGCCAGGCCGCGCTGCACGTAGGCCTCGCCGCGCGCGTAGCCGATGCTGCGCGCCAGCCCCATCGACTGCAGGTAGGCGGCCTGCGCATCGTCCCAGCGGCCGAGGTGCTCGCGCGTGCGGCCGAGGTTGTACAGGGTGACCATCGCCTCGCGCTGCATGCCGGCGGCCAGCTGCGCCTTGGCCGCCTGCTCGAAGTACTGCTGCGCCTGCGCGTAGTCGCCCATCCGGTTGTAGATGGTGGCGATGCCGTTGACCGCAGTGCGCGAGTGATCGGGGAAGCTGGCCTTCTCGTAGAGCGTCGCCGAGCGGCGCAGGTCGAGCAGGCCGAGTGCGTACTCGCCCTGCACGCCACGCAGCCAGCCGCGCTGGTACAGCGCGTTGGCCAGCATCTCCTCGTCGCCGGCCGCCTCGGCGGCGGACACGGCCAGCTCGAAGGCCGACAGTGCCCGGCTGCTGTCGCCGGCCGCCTCGTGGATCTCGCCCTCGCAGCCGTGCACGCCCGAGCGCAGCCCACCGCGGCGGGCCAGCGGCAGCTGCGCAGCGGCGCGCGCCAGCATCTCGCGCGCCATTTCGAGGTCGCGCTCGGCGTAGTGGTCGCACAGCGCCAGGCGGGCGCGAATCTCCAGGTCGGCGTCCGGCTGCACGGCCAGCCGGGCCAGCGCGTCGTCGGCCAGCCGCCGGGCGTCGTCCGGGTTGCCTCGGCTGGCGCGGATCGCCTGCTGAACCAGAGCGGAGGCCGGATGGTCGGCGGCGCGCTCCCCGGCCCAGGCAGCCGATGCCGTGAGCAGCGGCAACAGCCCGAGCAGGCCCGCGATGACGTGCGCCCGTTTCATGGGCCGATCATGACAAGCGGCGGGGCTCCCGTCATCGGCCGAGTGGCCGATGACGGGGCACATTGCACCGGGTATGGATGGCCCGGGCGGCGGGTGCCGCGGCGCAGTTCTGGATCGTCAGCCCAGTCGAGCGGGCGCAGCCGCCGGGATGGAGACGGTGCCCGCCTACATGCTGCGCCGGTACTGCCCGCCCACCTCGAACAGCGCGTTGGTGATCTGGCCGAGCGAGGCGACGCGCACGGCGTCCATCAGCACGGCGAACACGTTCTCGTTGTGGATCACCGCCTGCTTCAGCCGCTCCAGCGCCGCCGGCGCCTCCTTGGCATGGCGCCGGTGGAAGTCGTGCAGGCGGTTCAGCTGGCTCTGCTTCTCCTCCTCTGTCGAGCGCGCCAGTTCGATCTGCTGCGGCACCGTGTCGCCGTGCGGGGCGCGGAAAGTGTTCACACCGATGATCGGGTACTCGCCGGTGTGCTTCAGGTGCTCGTAGTGCAGTGATTCTTCCTGGATCTTGCCGCGCTGGTAGCCCAGTTCCATCGCGCCCAGTACGCCGCCGCGCTCGGAGAGCGCCTCGAACTCCTTCAGCACCGCCTCCTCGACCAGCTCGGTCAGCTCGTCGATGACGAAGCTGCCCTGGTTGGGGTTCTCGTTCTTCGCCAGCCCCCACTCGCGGTTGATGATGAGTTGGATCGCCATCGCCCGGCGCACGCTCTCCTCGGTCGGCGTGGTGATCGCTTCGTCGTAGGCGTTGGTGTGCAGCGAGTTGGCGTTGTCGTAGGTGGCGATCAGCGCCTGCAGCGTGGTGCGGATGTCGTTGAACTGGATCTCCTGCGCGTGCAGCGAGCGGCCGCTGGTCTGGCAGTGGTACTTCAACTTCTGGCTGCGCTCGTTGGCGCCGTACCTGTCGCGCATCGCCACCGCCCAGATGCGCCGCGCCACCCGGCCCATCACGGTGTACTCGGGGTCCATGCCGTTGCTGAAGAAGAAGGACAGGTTCGGCGCGAAGTCGTCGATGTGCATGCCGCGAGCCAGGTACGCCTCGACGAAGGTGAAGCCGTTCGACAGCGTGAAGGCAAGCTGGCTGATCGGGTTGGCGCCGGCCTCGGCGATGTGGTAGCCGCTGATCGACACCGAGTAGAAGTTGCGCACGTTGTGGCGGCAGAAGTACTCCTGGATGTCGCCCATCACCTTCAGGCTGAACTCGGTGGAGAAGATGCAGGTGTTCTGCCCCTGGTCTTCCTTCAGGATGTCGGCCTGCACCGTGCCGCGCACGTTCTCCAGCACCCAGGCGCGGATCTTCGCCGCCTCGTCGTCGGTCGGCTCCCGGTTGTTCTCGGCGCGGAACTTGTCGAGGTTCTGGTCGATCGCGGTGTTCATGAACATCGCCAGGATCGACGGCGCCGGGCCGTTGATGGTCATGCTCACCGAGGTGTTCGGCGCCGTCAGGTCGAAGCCCGAGTAAAGCACCTTCAGGTCGTCGAGGGTGGCGATCGACACGCCGGAGTTGCCGACCTTGCCGTAGATGTCCGGCCGCAGGTCCGGCTCGTTGCCGTACAGCGTCACGCTGTCGAAGGCGGTCGACAGCCGCTTGGCCGGCATGCCCTCGGACAGCAGCTTGAAGCGCTTGTTGGTGCGGAACGGGTCGCCCTCGCCGGCGAACATGCGGGTCGGGTCCTCGTTCTCGCGCTTGAAGGCGAACACGCCGCCGGTGTACGGGAAGCTGCCGGGCACGTTCTCCAGCAGCAGCCACTTGAGCAGCTCGCCGTGGTCCTCGTAGCGCGGCAGCACCACCTTGCGGATCTTGCTGCCCGACAGCGAGGTGTGGGTCAGCCGGGTGCGGACCTCCCGGTCGCGGATCTTCACCACGTACTCGTCGCCGGCGTAGGCCTGCTGCATCTGCGGCCACATGGCGAGCAGCTTCCTGCTGCGGGCGTCGAGCTTCGCCTCGCGTTCGGCCGCCAGGGCGTGCAGGTTGGTGCTCTCTTCCTT
>JBHJND010000633.1:0-6063 GCA_048497655.1 Caballeronia novacaledonica | reverse complement strand
CCGGACTTCCCGACCGCGGCGATCATCTACGGGCTGGAGGGCGTGCGCGAGGGCTACCGGACCGGCCGCGGCCGCGTCGTGATGCGGGCCAAGACGCACTTCGAGGAGATCGACCGCGGCACGCGGCAGGCAATCATCGTCGACGAGCTGCCCTACCAGGTGAACAAGCGGCTGCTGCTCGAGCGCATCGCCGAGATGGTCGGCGAGAAGAGGCTCGAGGGCATCTCCGACATCCGCGACGAGTCGGACAAGTCGGGCATGCGGGTGGTCATCGAGCTGAAGCGCGGCGAGGTGGCCGAGGTGGTGCTGAACAACCTGTACAAGCAGACGCAGCTGCAGGACACGTTCGGCATGAACATGGTGGCGCTGGTCGACGGCCAGCCCAGGCTGCTGAACATCAAGCAGATGATGGAGGCGTTCCTCGCCCACCGGCGCGAGGTCGTCACCCGCCGCACGGTGTTCGAGCTGCGCGAGGCGCGCGACCGCGGCCACGTGCTCGAGGGCCTGGCGGTGGCGCTGGCCAACATCGACGAGTTCATCGCCATCATCAAGGCGGCGCCGACGCCGCCGGTGGCGAAGACCGAGCTGATGGCGCGCGCCTGGGACTCGTCGCTGGTGCGCGAGATGCTGGCGCGGGCGGGCGAGCGGCGCGACGCCTACCGGCCGCTCGGCCTGGACGCGCAGTACGGCCTGAAGGACGACGGCCTGTACCGGCTGTCGGAGACGCAGGCCGAGCAGATCCTGCAGATGCGCCTGCAGCGGCTCACCGGCCTGGAGCAGGACAAGATCCGCAACGAGTACCGCGAGGTGATGGAGCGCATCACCGACCTGCTCGACATCCTGACGCGGCCTGAGCGGATCACCACCATCATCGGCGACGAACTAGGCGCGCTGAAGAAGGAGTACGGCGACGGGCGCCGCTCGGAGATCGTGCGAAGCGCCGAGGATCTGCAGACCGAGGACCTGATCGCGCCGCAGGACATGGTGGTGACGCTGTCGCACGCCGGCTACATCAAGAGCCAGCCGCTGGCCGACTACCGCGCGCAGCGCCGTGGCGGGCGGGGCCGGCAGGCCGCGTCGACCCGCGCGGACGACTGGATCGATCAGCTCTTCATCGCCAACACGCACGACACCATCCTGTGCTTTTCCGACCGTGGCCGCCTGTACTGGCTGAAGGTGTGGGAGGTGCCGCAGGGATCGCGGGTGTCGCGTGGCAAGCCGATCGTCAACATGTTCCCCCTCGGCGAGAAGGAGAAGATCACCGTCGTGCTGCCGATCCGCGAGTACGACGAGCACCACTTCGTGTTCATGGCCACGGCGCAGGGCACGGTGAAGAAGACGGTGCTGAGCGACTTCTCGAACCCGCGCAAGGCCGGCATCATCGCCGTCGATCTCGATCCGGGCGATTACCTGATCGGCGCGGCGATCACCGACGGCCGGCACGACGTGATGCTGTTCTCCGACGCCGGCAAGGCGGTGCGCTTCGACGAGAACGACGTGCGGCCGATGGGCCGCACCGCGCGCGGCGTGCGCGGCATGCAGCTGGAGCCCGGCGGCAGCGTGATCGCCCTGCTGGTGGCGGAGGACGAGGCGCAGAGCGTTCTGACGGCGACCGAGAACGGCTTCGGCAAGCGCACGCCGATCGCCGAGTACACGCGGCACGGCCGCGGCACCAAAGGCATGATCGCCATCGCCACCACCGAGCGCAACGGCAAGGTGGTGGCGGCCACGCTGGTGCGGCCGGAGGACGAGATCATGCTGATCACCACCGGCGGCGTGCTGATCCGCACTCGGGTGGCGGAGGTCCGCGAGATGAGCCGCGCCACGCAGGGCGTGACGCTGATCGCGCTTGACGGGGGCACGACGTTAACCGGCCTGCAGCGCGTCGCCGAGACCGACGACGACGGCGGCGAGGGCGGCGAGGGCGGCGGCCCGGCGCACGATGCCGGCACTCCCGCCTCGTGAGGCCAAAGCCGTGCCGCCGATGGACGAGCCGCTGAGGGCGCTGCGCAGCGCGATCGACGAGATCGACCGCAGAATCGTCGCGCTGCTCAACGAGCGGGCGCGGCTGGCGCAGGAGGTCGGCCGGGTCAAGGACGCGAGCGACCTGCCCGTGTACCGGCCCGAAAGGGAAGCGGAAGTGCTGCGCAACGTAGCCGCCGCCAGCACGGGGCCGCTGCCGGAGGCCGCGCTGGCCGCCGTCTTCCGCGAGGTGATGTCGGCCTGCCGGGCGCTCGAGCGGCGCATCCGGGTCTCCTTCCTCGGTCCGGCCGGGACCTTCTCCGAGTTGGCTGTGCTGAAGCAGTTCGGCTCGTCGGTCGAGTCCGTGCCCTGCCTGTCGATCGACGAGGTGTTCCGCACGGTCGAGGCCGGCGGCGCCGATTTTGCGATCGCCCCGGTGGAGAACTCGACCGAGGGCTCGATCACCCGCACGCTCGACCTGCTGCTGGCCACGCCGCTTGCGATCGTTGCCGAGGTGTCGCTGCCGGTGGAGCACCATCTGCTGACGTCGAGCGGCGGCATGCAGGGCGTCACCCGGATCGCCGCGCACGCGCAGGCGCTGGCGCAGTGCGTGAACTGGCTCAACCAGCACTATCCGACGATCGAGCGGCAGCCGGTGGCCAGCAACGGCGAGGCGGCCCGGCTGGCCTCGGCCGACCCGGCCATGGCGGCGATCGCCGGCGAGGCGGCCGCGAGCCGCTACGGCCTGGTACCGGTGGCAAGCCACATCCAGGACGACCCGGCCAACCGGACGCGTTTCGTCGCTCTCGGCCGGCAGCGCTCGCAGCCGAGCGGGCGCGACAAGACCTCGCTGATCCTGGCGGTGGCGCACCGGGCCGGCGCCGTCCACCACATGCTGGCGCCGCTGGCCCGTAACGGCGTTTCGATGACGCGGTTCGAATCGCGTCCGGCCAAGACCGGCACCTGGGAGTACTACTTCTACGTTGACGTCGAGGGCCACGAAGCCGACCCGAAGGTCGCGGTCGCGCTCGAGCAGTTGCGCGGCGAGTGCGCCTTCTACAAGAGCCTGGGCTCGTACCCCGTGGCCGCCTGATCGAGGAAAAGCGAAATGTCCACCGCCGCTCAAACCGGCTTGCCGGCGCAGGTCGTCGAGGCGTTGCCCTACGTGCGGGCGATCGCGCCCTACCAGGCGGGCAAGCCGATCGAGGAAACCGCGCGCGAGCACGGGCTGCGTCCGGAGACGATCGTCAAGTTGGCGTCGAACGAGAACCCGCTGGGCATGCCCGCCTCGGCGCGGGCGGCGATCGAGGCGGCGCTGCCGGAACTCGGCCGCTACCCGGACTCGAACGGCTTCGAGCTGAAAGCGGCGCTGTCGCGCAAGCTCGGCGTGCCGGCCGACTGGATCACGCTCGGCAACGGCAGCAACGACATCCTCGAAGCGGCGGCGGCGGTCATGCTGGCGCCCGGCCGCAGCTGCGTCTACGCGCAGCATTCGTTCGCCGTCTACCCGCTGGCCACACAGGCCCGCGGCGCACGCTCGATCGTCGTCGCCACGCGCGACTACGGCCACGACCTCGACGCGATGCTGGCGGCAATCGAGGCCGACACGCGGCTGGTCTTCGTCGCAAACCCGAACAACCCGACCGGCACCTTCGTCGGCGCCGACACAATGGCGGAGTTCCTCCCCCGCGTGCCTCGCCACGTGGTGGTGGTGCTCGACGAGGCCTACAACGAGTACCTGCCGCCGGAACTGCGGCATCCGAGCGTCGACTGGGTGCGCCGCTTCCCGAACCTGCTGCTGTCGCGCTCGTTCTCCAAGGCCTACGGGCTGGCCGGGCTGCGCATCGGCTACGGCGTCGCGCAGCCGGAACTGACCGACCTGCTCAATCGCGTGCGCCAGCCGTTCAACTGCAACTCGCTGGCGCAGGCGGCGGCGGTCGCCGCGCTGGCCGACCAGGCGTTCGTCGAGCGCAGCGTCGAGGTCAACCGCCGGGGAATGGCGCAGGTCACCGCTGCCTTCGACACGCTGGGTCTGCGCTACCTGCCGAGCTTTGGCAACTTCGTCCTCGTGCAGGTCGGTGACGGCGCCGCGGTCTACCAGGGGCTGCTCAGGCGCGGCGTGATCGTGCGACCGGTGGCCAACTATGGCCTGCCGCAGTGGCTGCGGGTGACGATCGGCCTGCCGGAGGAGAACGACAGGTTCATCACTGCGCTGCGCGACGTTCTGCAGGGCGCCGGCGCATGAGGATTGGGCTGATCGGCGTCGGCATGATCGGCGGCTCGCTGCTGGCGGCGTGGCGGCAGGCGGGCCTGGTTACGACGGCGAGCGGCTACGACATCGACGCGCGGGCGGTGGCGGCGGCGCAGGCACTCGGCCTGGTCGACCGTGGCGCCGCCACCGTGGCGGACGCCGTGGCGGACGCGGAGCTGGTGCTCGTCGCGACGCCGGTTGGCGCGATGCGCGGCGTGTTTGCCGATCTGGCGCCCGCTCTGCCTGACAGCGCCTTGCTGGCCGACGTGGGCAGCACCAAGAGCGGCGTCATCGCCGAAGCGCGGGCGGTTCTCGGCAAGGCATTTGCGCGTTTTGTCCCGGCGCATCCGATCGCCGGCAAGGAACTTCCCGGAGTCGAGCACGCGGATGGCGGCCTGTTCGCCGGCAAGCGCGTGGTGCTGACGCCGACCGCGGAGACGAGCGTCGATGCGACGGCGAAAGTAGAGGCGCTGTTTGCGCGAACCGGCGCGCGGGTGGAGCGCATGGACGCCGCCGAGCACGATCGCATCTTCGCCGCCGTCAGCCACCTGCCGCACCTGCTGTCGTTCGCGCTGGTGGCGGCGATCGGCTCCGAGCCCGACGGCGAGCGCAGGCTCGGCTACGGCGGGGCGGGCTTCCGCGACTTCACGCGCATCGCCGCGTCGTCTCCCGTGATGTGGCGCGACATCTGCGTCGCCAACCGTGCCGCGCTCGGTGCGGAACTGCGCAATTACCGGGACCTCCTCGACCGCTTGCAGCAGGCGGTCGACGGCGGCGATGCGGCGGCGTTGCAGCGGACCTTCGAGCTGGCGGCGCGCCTGCGCCGAAGCTGGGCAAACCCGTCCGATGAGCGATAGCGTCGAGCAGCGCTGGCCTGACGAACTGACGGTCCCGCCGATCGCCCACGCGCAGGGCGCCGTGCGGCTGCCGGGCTCGAAGAGCATCTCGAACCGGGCGCTGCTGCTGGCAGCGCTCGCCGACGGCACGACGGTGCTGACACGGCTGCTCGACGCCGACGACACGCGGGTCATGATCGACGCGCTGCGCGCGCTCGGCGTGGCCGTCGACCGAGACGGCGACCGTGCGACAGTAGGCGGCTGCGGCGGCCGCTTCCCGGCGCGCAGCGCGAGCCTGTTCCTCGGCAATGCCGGCACGGCCACGCGGTCGCTGACGGCCGCGCTCGCCTTCGCCGACGGCAGCTATCGCATAGACGGCGTGGCGCGGATGCGCGAGCGGCCGATCGGCGACCTCGTCACGGCGCTGAACGGGCTGGGCGCGCGCATCGGCTACGAAGGCGCCGCCGGCTATCCGCCGCTGCGCATCGAACCGGCGCGGAGCCTGCTGCGCGACGAGGTGGCGATCCGCGGCGATGTGTCCAGCCAGTTCCTGACCGGCCTGCTGATGGCGGCGCCGCTGGTCGCGCCGCAGCAGGGGCTGCGGGTGCAGGTCGCCGGCGAACTGATCTCGCAGCCGTACGTGGCAATGACGCTGGCGATGATGCGGCGCTTCGGCGTCGAGGTGAGGCGCTGCGGCGACACCTTCGTCGTGCCGCGCGCCGGCTACCGCTCGCCGGGGGCGCTGGCGGTCGAGGGCGACGCGTCGAGCGCGTCGTACTTCCTGGCGCTGGGCCTGCTCGCCGGCGGACCGGTGCGGGTGGAGGGGGTCGGCCGCGACAGCGTGCAGGGCGACGTCGCCTTCGCCGACCTGCTGCAGGCCATGGGCGCGCGCATCGAGCGCGGGTCCGACTGGATCGAGGCGGGCGCGGGCGACGGCCTGCGCGCGGTCGACTGGGAATGCACGCCCATTCCGGACGCGGCGATGACGGCCGCCGTGGTGGCGATGTTCGCGCC
>JBHJND010000632.1:0-6843 GCA_048497655.1 Caballeronia novacaledonica | reverse complement strand
TCACCAGGTGGTCGCGCGCCAGCCGGACGGTGAGTTCCCTGAACTGCGCCGACGAACTGCCGCTCGAATGCAGGCAGACCACTGCCGGCCCGCTGCCAATCTGCCTCGAATGCACCCGCACGGGCGCGAACCGGGTCAAGTGGCTCATGACTGCCTCCTTGGGAATCGGGGGCCGCCCGGGCGCTGCGCGCAGCCGGGCGAAATCGTCGCTACTGCACGATCGGCGCCAGCGCCGCCGTGATGCGCGCACCCTGCTCGGCGGTGATCAACGAGCCGAGCACCTCGAGGAAACGCGGCTCCTGCACGCCGCTGACGATGTACTGCCAGCGGTAGGCCTTCAGCACCTTGTCGTGGATCGCTTGCGCCTGCTCGGATGTGAACGCGCCGCCGGCGTTCAGCAGGAAGTAGTCGGTGTCGGCGCGGGCCTGCGCCTGCAGGATGCCGTCGACCGCGCCGACCAGCCCGATCAGGTCGTCGACCGCCTTGTCACGGGCTTCGGGCGTGAGCTTCGCGTCCTCGCGCAGCCACTCCATCTCGTCCATGATCGCGTGCTGCGATTCCTCCCTCGCATGGTGCAGGAACACGTCCTTCCAGAGCGGGCAGATCGTCTGCTCGGGCTCGATGCTGCTGTGGTAGTGACCCAGGACGAAGATCTCGATGTGGCAGATCAGGCCGAGCACCGCCCAGTTCGACGCGGCGAGCACCGCGCGGGCGACTTCGTTGGGCTGCGGCTTGTATTCGTAGCCCGCCGGCAGGACCGCGGCGGCCATCCGGTCGAGGCGGCGGAACAATTCCTGGTGCTTCAGTTCTTCGTCGGTGAAGCGGACCAACGCCTCGAAGGCCACCTGGTCGCCGAGCCAGTGGTCGCGGCCGACCTCGGCGATCTTCGGCGCGATGAAGCGCTCGACCAGCCCGAAGGTATTGGCGTAGGTGCGGCCCTGAACCTGCGACAGGAACTTCTTCTGCTCGGGACTCAGGAAAGTCAGCTCGCCGACCTTCGACAGCCCATCGGGCAGGAACTTCCTGCTCAAGTCGAACTCCCTGCCGCGGATGACATCGTCGTCGATGTCGAAGCGCACGCGCTTGGAGACCTCGATGCACTTGGCGTAGCGGTTGCTGTCGACGGTTTGCTGCAATGCGTGGGACATGGCTAACTCCTTTGTGGGTTGTGACGATTGCGTGGACGGTGCCTTTCAGAACGACGTGCTCATGCCGACGGGCACGCCGGCACGGATGCGAAACCACTCGGCCTGCGCGGTCTGCCTCCGGGTGGCGGCGGCGCGGCCGGCAGCCTCGGCCAGCACCGAGCCGATTTCCGACCGGGTCAGGCCGAGGTCGCGCAGCGCCGCCGCATCGAGCGCCTGCAGCTGGCCCAGCGCGTCCCGCTCGCGGGCCCGGCGGCGATACAGGCGCAGCAGCGCAATCGCCCGACGCGCCTGGCGCCGCGCACGCACGACCGCCGAGGCGAGCGGGTCGCTGAGGTCGACCGATGCGGCGTGCGGCGCAGCATCGGTTCGCTTGCGGCCGGCGGACGTGTAAACGAGGTCGCCGCCGAAGCCATTCGATGCCGCGGCACGGATGGCCCAGGCTTCGACCTCCGGATGCACGAGTGGCGTCGAGTCAGCCGCCGGCGAGGCCGACAGCGACTGCAGCAGCGTGGTGGGTCTGATGTGGGCAAGCAGTCTGCGCATTTCGATCTCCTCGGTTCTCCAGCGTCGGGGCACCGCCCATCGGTGCCGCGGGAACCACGGGGCGCAGTCTGGAAGCCGGCAGTAACCACCGTCATGCAATTGCCGACCGGTTTGTTTCGCTGTGTAATCGTGAGCGGGCAGACCACCTGGAGCGGAGGCGCAAAGGTTCGCCATGAGTGAGAACCGGCTCCTGATCGTCGACGACGACCCGGCGATGCGCAGCATGCTGGTCGAGTACCTGCGCGGTCACGGCTTCGCTGTCGACGAGGCCGACAGCGGCGCGGCCATGCGCGAACGGCTGCAGGCGAACTCGCCCGACCTGGTGCTGCTCGACCTGGGGTTGCCGGGAGAGGACGGGCTGACCCTGGCGCGCTATCTGCGCGAGCATCACGACTGCGGCATCGTGATGGTCACCGGCACCGCCGGCACGGTCGACCGCATCGTCGGCCTGGAGGTGGGCGCCGATGACTACATCGCCAAGCCGTTCGAGCCGCGCGAACTGCTGGCGCGCGTCAAGAGCGTGCTGCGGCGCCTGCAGCCGGCTTCGAATGTCGCCCAGGCAGCCAGCAGGCGCGTTCGCGTCGGCCGCTGCGAAATCGACCTGGCGGCACGCCGGCTGACCGGCCACGATGGCAGCGACGTGCCCCTGACGGCGATGGAGTTCGACCTGCTGAAGGCCTTCCTCGGCCACCCGAACCAGGTGCTTACGCGCGACCAGTTGCTCAACATGACGCGCGACCGCGACTGGGAACCGTTCGACCGCTCGATCGACATCCGCATCACCCGCCTGCGCCGCAAGATCGAGCCGGACCCGGAGAATCCTCGCGTGATCCAGACGGTGCGCGGAGCCGGCTACATGTACGTACCTGCCGCAGCGGACTGAGCGACGGTTCGTAACCGGGATGTTTCAGCGCGTTGCCGGCGCGTAATCCGGCGCGACAGCCCTCCGGGCGGTCCTTAGACTGGCCACCGTGCTGGACGACCGGCAGCCCGCAGGAGGCCGACCGATGGACGTTGCGCCGCCCCCGCCGCACCAACTGAACGAACTGCTGGCCAAGACGACCCGCGCCGCGCGCGCTGCCGCCACGGCCGAGGGCGAGAACGTCTTTGCCGGCCTCGCCGAGCAGATGGCCGAGATCCTCGGCGTCGGCGCGACGATGATCGCCACCGCGGTGGCCGCGCGCCCCGGCCGCATGCTGGCCCGCGCCACCTGGTTCGACGGACGCCTGCTGCAGCCCTTCGAGTACGAGCTGGCGCATACGCCCTGCCGCGCCGTCATCGGCCGCGAGTCGCGCTTCGTCGCCCGCGGCGTGCACGACGAGTTCGAGCCGGGGTCGCTGTTCCATGCGAACGGCTTCGACAGCTACGCCGCGCGCTCGCTGCTGGACGGTAGTGGACGGCAGCTCGGCCTGATCGTGGCCATGGACCGCCGGCCGATGAGCGACGCCGAGGTGACCGAGGCGGTGCTGCAGATCTTTGCGGTCCGCGCCTCGGCCGAACTCGAGCGTGAGCGCGGCGAGGCCGTGCTGCGCGCCAGCGAGGCGAGCTACCGCTCGATCTTCGACGCCAACGAGGACGCCATCTTCATCCACGACTGGGACACCGGCGCCATCCTCGACGTCAGCCCGAAGGCGAGCCAGCTGTACGGACATCCGCGCGAAGCGCTGCGGCGGCTGCGCGTCGGCGACATCAGCCTGAACCTGCCGCCGTTCACCGAGCGCGACGCCCTGGCGCGCATCGAGGAGGCGAGGCGGCAGGCCGGGCCGGTCCGCTTCGCGTGGCGGGCCCGGCACCGCGACGGCCACCTGATGTGGCACGAGGTGACGCTGAAGCGCGCCGAGGTTGCCGGCCGGCTGCACGTGCTGGCCTTCGTGCGCGACATCACCGAGCAGCGGCGCATCGAGGAGGCGGTGCGTGCCAGCGAGGAGCAGTACCGCGCCATTTTCAACGCCTCGGCCGACGCGCTGATCCTGTGGGACAGCCAGTACCGCCGGGTCGACGTCAACCCGGCCTACGAGCGCACCTACGGCTGGAAGCGCGAGGAGGTGGTCGGCCAGGGCTACGAGCACCCGCAGTACTCGGCCGAGTACGCCTGGCCGCGGCAGGAGTTGCTGCGGCGGGCGCTGGCCGGCGAGACCTGCCACGCCGAGCTGGAGGCGATCCGCAAGGACGGCGAGCGGATCCTGACCGAGGTGCACGCGGTGCCGTTCCGCCATCGCGGCGAGCCGCACGTCCTGGCCATCGTGCGCGACATCACCGAGCGCAAGCGCGCCGAGCACGCGCTGCGCGCCAGCGAAGAGCAGTACCGGGCGATCTTCAACGCCACCGACGATGCGCTGGTGCTGCGCGATGCGCAGTTCCGCATCGTCGATGTCAACGCCGCCTATGAGGCGATGAGCGGCAGGCGGCGCGCCGAGACGGTCGGCATCAGCGAGCTCACGCTGACGCGCCACGCCACGGCGATCGACCGGCGCGCCCTGCACGCCGAGGCGCTCGCCGGCAGGACCGTGCACTTCGAGGCCGAAGGGCGGCGCGACGACGACCAGCCGTTCGTGCTCGAGGTGCGCGGCATCCCGATGATGTACGGCGGCGAGCCGCACGTGCTCTATATCGGCCGCGACGCCACCGAGCGCAAACGCGCCGAGGCAGCACTGCGCGCAAGCGAGCAGCAGTACCGCGCGATCTTCAATGCCTCCGCCGACGCCCTGGTGCTGCGCGACGCCGACTTCCGCATCGTCGACGTCAACGCCACCTACGAGGCCATGACGGGACGCTCGCGCGACGAAGTGCTCGGCGCCGACCGCGTGCTCGCCAATCCGCCCGAGGTCAACGAGGCGATCAGGCCCCTGCACCACAGGGCCCTGGCCGGCGAGCCGATCGTCCTCGAGACGCAGCTGGTGCGCCTTGACGGCGCTCGCTACGACCTCGAGCTGCGCGGCGTGCCGATCCGGCACCGCGGCGCGCCGCACGTGCTGTACATGGGGCGCGACATCACCGCGCGGCGGCGGGCCGAGGACCAGCAGCGCGAACTGCAGGCTCAGCTGCGCCAGGTGCAGAAGATGGAGGCGATCGGCCAGCTGACCGGCGGCATCGCGCATGACTTCAACAACATCCTGGCCGCCATCATGGGTTACGTCGGGCTGGCGCTGGAGCGCCCGGCCGCCCTGGCCGACGACAAGCTCGCCGATTACCTGGGCCAGGCCGAGCAGGGATGCCGGCGGGCGCGCGACCTGATCCAGCAGATGCTTGCCTTCAGCCGCGGGCGGCACGCCGAGCGGCGGCCGTTGCCGCTGGCAGCGCTGATCGACGAGTCGCTGCGGCTGCTGCGCGCCACCTTTCCGAGCAGCATCACGCTCGAGGTCGAGTCGGCCGATGATGCCGCGGTGGCCGACGTCGATCCGGTGCAGCTGCAGCAGGTGCTGCTGAACCTCGGCATCAACGCGCGAGATGCGATCGGCAGCGCCGGCCGGATCGGCTTCGGCGCACGGCGGGAAGCCGTCGCCAGCCACCGTTGCGCCAGTTGCGACCAGCCCTTCAGCGGCGTCTTCAGCCGGCTGTGGGTCGCCGACAGCGGCCCGGGAATCCCGCCGCAGCTTCGCGCGCGCATCTTCGAGCCGTTCTTCTCGACCAAGGCGCCCGGCCGCGGCACCGGCATGGGGCTGGCCACCGTCCACCGCATCGTGCACGAGCACGGTGGCCACCTGCTGGTCGCGACCGAAGGCGGCACCCGCTTCGACGTGCTGCTGCCGGCCGATGCGGCGGTGGCCGCAGCGATCCAGCCCGTGCCGTCAGCGAAGCCGGCAGTGCGCCCCGCCTTGCCGCGCGGTCGCGTCCTGCTGGTCGACGACGAGGAGTCGGTGCTCGGCTTCATGCGCGAGCTGCTGCTGAGCTGGGGACTCGAGGTCGCGGCGGTCCGTCGTGCATCGGCGGCGCGCGATCTGCTTGCCGCCGAGGGCACCCGCTTCGACCTTCTGGTCACCGACCAGACGATGCCGGAACTCAGCGGCGCCGACCTTGCGCACGCGGCGCAGGCGCTGCGGCCCGGGCTGCCCGTGCTGCTGTACAGCGGCCATGCCGACCTGATCGACGTCGAGGCGCTGAAGCACAGCGGCATTCGCCGTGTGCTGCGCAAGCCGCTGGAGCCCGCCGAACTGCGGTCCGCCATCGAGGACTGCCTCGGACCGGGCCCCTGAGTCACATCGTGTGCCCGCCGGCCGCCGGGTTCGCGGTCGCCGCGGCACGAACGCGGCGGCAGACCGAAACGCAACTGAAACAACGCCAGACGGAGCGCGCCACGGCCGACATCGGCTGATTACCTCCGCTGCCTACTGTGTCGTTCGACGGCCGCACGAGTCGCGGCCCGCGTTCACAGAGGCAAGCCATGAAGCTCGCAACATGCGTACCCCTCGCAGAGACTGTCGTCGCCGCCGCTCTGCTGCTGGCGCTGTCGATTGGATCGCCCGCGGCGGGCGATCGTTCGAAAGACGCGCCCCGCATCGGCTCCCACCCGGCTGCCTTGACCCTCGGCCAATTGATCGTCGGAGGCGGGCCATGAGAGCGCAACCGAGTGCCGCACCTTTCTGGCCGGTCGTCCTCGCCGCCGCCGGCCTGCTGGCCGTTGCGATGGGCTCGCGCTCGTCGATGGGACTGTTCCTCGGCCCGATCAACAGCGCGACCTCGCTCGGCGCGGCCACGGTCAGCCTGGCGATCGCCGCCGGCCTGCTGGCATGGGGAGCGGCGCTGCCGCTGTGGGGTCTGTGGGAGAAGCGCGCCGGCCCGGTGCGAGTCGCCTTGATCGGCGCCATCGCCTCCAGCATCGGCCTCGCCCTGCTCACGATCAGCGAGAGCGCCGCGTCGCTGACCGCGGCGATGGTCTTCGGCGGGGTCAGCGGTGCCGCGCTGGGCGCGCCGATCCTGATGGCGGTGGTCGCCCAGCGGGTGCCGGCCGGGCGGCATCCACTGGCGATGGGCGTTGTCAGCGCCGGAAGTTCGGCCGGCCAGCTGCTCTACTCGATGATCGGCGCGGCACTGATCTCCTCCTTCGGCTGGCGGGCCGCGCTGCTGGCGTTCGCCGCCACCCTTCTTGCCGCCACGCCGCTGGCACGGATGTTCCGCGCCCCGCCGGTGGCCGTCGTCGAGGCCGCGACCACCG
>JBHJND010000631.1:0-2020 GCA_048497655.1 Caballeronia novacaledonica | reverse complement strand
CCGCCTCGGGCCGAACCGGGTCGGCTACGGCGGCCTGCTGCAGCCGTGGGCCGATGCGGTCAAGCTGATCTTCAAGGAGGTGATCGCACCGACCCAGGCCGACAAGCCGCTGTACTTCCTGGCGCCGGCGCTGGTGATGATGCCGGCGCTGGCCGCGTGGGCGGTGATCCCGTTCGGCCCCGGCCTGGTGCTGGCCGACATCAACGCCGGCCTGCTGTTCGTGATGGCGGTGACCTCGGTCGGCGTCTACGGCGTGATCATCGCCGGCTGGGCATCGAACTCGAAGTACGCGTTCATCGGCGCCATGCGCGCCTCGGCACAGATGGTGAGCTACGAGCTGGCGATGGCCTTCGTGCTGGTCACCGTGCTGCTGGTGGCGGGGACGCTGAACCTGACCGGCATCGTCGACGGGCAGAACCGCGGCGCCTTCGCCGCCATGGGCCTGCCGCTGCTGTCGTGGAACTGGCTGCCGCTGGCGCCGCTTTTCGTCATCTACGTGGTCTCGGTGATTGCCGAGACCAACCGCCACCCGTTCGACGTGGTCGAGGGGTAGAGCGAGATCGTCGCCGGCCACATGGTCGAGTACTCGGGCATGACCTTCGCGGTGTTCTTCCTCGCCGAGTACGCCAACATGATCCTGCTGTCGACGATGGCCACGCTGCTGTTCCTCGGCGGCTGGGCCGCGCCGGTCGACCTCGAGCTGCTGCTCGGCGTCGACTTCCCCGGCTGGCTCGACCGGCTGTCGGACTGGTTCTGGCTCATCGCCAAGACCTTCTTCGTCGTCTCGCTGTTCATCTGGGGCCGGGCCTCGTTCCCGCGCTACCGCTACGACCAGATCATGCGGCTGGGCTGGAAGGTGTTCATCCCGCTGACCGGCGTGTGGCTGGTGGTGGTGATGGTCTGGATGCAGACGCCGCTGAACATCTGGAAATAGGCCATGGGCGCGATCGGCGAGTTCTTCAACAGCCTGCTCCTGAAGGAACTGGTCAAGGGTCTGGCCCTGACCGGCCGCTACGCCTTCGCGCGCAAGATCACCATCCGCTACCCGGAGGAGAAGACGCCGGCCAGCCCGCGCTTCCGCGGCCTGCACGCGCTGCGCCGCTATCCGAACGGCGAGGAGCGCTGCATCGCCTGCAAGCTGTGCGAGGCGGTGTGCCCGGCGATGGCGATCACCATCGAGAGCGAGAAGCGCGCCGACAACACGCGCCGCACGACCCGCTACGACATCGATCTCACCAAGTGCATCTTCTGCGGCTTCTGCGAGGAGAGCTGCCCGGTCGACTCGATAGTCGAGACGCACGTGCACGAGTACCACGGCGAGCAGCGCGGCGACCTCTACTACACCAAGGAGATGCTGCTGGCGATCGGCGACCGCTACGAGAAGGAAATCGCCGCCGCGCGCGAGCAGGACGCGCGCTACCGCTGAGGCCCGGGGACGATGGACATCACGACGATCCTTTTCCTGGTCTTCGCCGGCATCCTGCTGGCGGCGGCCCTCGGCGTGATCACCGCGCGCAACCCGGTGCACGCCGTGCTGCTGCTGGTGCTGGCCTTCTTCTCGGCGGCCTGCCTGTGGATGCTGCTGCGCGCCGAGTTCCTCGCCATCGCGCTGGTGCTGGTCTACGTCGGCGCGGTGATGGTGCTGTTCCTGTTCGTGGTGATGATGCTCGACATCAACGTCGACCGCCTGCGCGAGGGTTTCTGGCGGCACTTCCCGCTGGCGGCTTTCGTCGGCGCGGCGATCGCGCTGCAGCTGTGGCTGGTGCTGTCGCACGGCGCCTGGCAGAGCAGGCGCGCCGCCGGCCCGGGCATCGCCGGGGTCAACAACATCGAGGCGCTGGGCAGGCTGATGTTCACCGAGTACGTGTTCCCGGTGCAGGTGGCGGGCCTGATCCTGCTCGTCGGCATGGTGGCGGCGGTGGTGCTGACGCTGCGCCGGCGCAAGGACAGCAAGTACCAGCGGCCGGGCGACCAGGTGCGCGTGAAGCGCGCCGAGCGGGTGCGGCTGGTGGCGATGCCG
>JBHJND010000630.1:0-6480 GCA_048497655.1 Caballeronia novacaledonica | reverse complement strand
GCGATCGCCAAGATCAAGGATGCGATCCGCAAGACCTACGGCAAGCGCGGCGAGTCGGTGCTGGCACGCAACTTCGCCGCCGTCGACGCCTCGCTGGCGGCGATGCACGAGGTGAAGGTGCCGGCGCACGCCGACTCGCTGGTCTCGCGGCGGCCGATCGTGCCGCGTGCCGCGCCCGAGTTCGTGCAGCGCGTCACGGCCATGATGATGGACGGCAAGGGCGACCTGCTGCCGGTCTCGGCGATGCCGGTCGACGGCACCTTCCCGACCGGCACCACGCAGTGGGAAAAGCGCAGCATCGCCCACGAGATCCCGATCTGGGACGAGACCATCTGCACCCAGTGCGCCATCTGCCCGCTGGTGTGCCCGCACGCGGCGATCCGCATGAACGTCTTCTCGCCCGAGGAGATGGCCCGCGCGCCGTCGACCTTCAAGGCGGTGCCGTGGGCGCGCAAGGACGGCGGGCCGCTCGACGGCATGCTCTACAGCCTGCAGGTGGCGCCGGACGACTGCACCGGCTGCGGCGCCTGCGTCGACGTCTGCCCGTCGCGCAGCAAGCAGGTGGTCAAGCACAAGGCGATCAACATGGCGCCGAAGCTCGAGCACCTCGAGGCCGAGCGCGCCAACTACGAGTTCTTCCTCGGCCTGCCCGAAGTGCGGCCGTCGTTCGACGGCATCGACGGCCTGCGCGGCTCGCAGCTGCGCCAGCCGCTGTTCGAGTACTCGGGCGCCTGCTCGGGCTGCGGCGAGACGCCGTACATCAAGCTGCTGTCGCAGCTGTACGGCGACCGGCTGATGATCGCCAACGCCACCGGCTGCTCGTCGATCTACGGCGGCAACCTGCCGACCACGCCGTATTCGAAGAACGCCGACGGCCAGGGCCCGGCCTGGGCCAACAGCCTGTTCGAGGACAACGCCGAGTTCGGCCTGGGCATGCGGCTGGCGGTCGACGCGCAGCGCGACCTGGCGCAGATGCTGGTTCGCGAGCTGCGCGGCGAGATCGGCGGCGAGCTCGCCGACGGCCTGCTCGAGGCGCCGCAGGACTCCGACGAGCAGATCAAGGCGCAGCGCGAGCGGGTGAGGAAGCTCAAGGACATCCTGGCGAAGCTGCGCTTTGCCGAGGCCGGCCGGCTGCTGGCGGTGGCCGACAGCCTGGTGGTGCGCAGCGTCTGGATCGTCGGCGGCGACGGCTGGGCCTACGACATCGGCTACGGCGGCCTGGACCACGTGCTCGCCTCGGGCCGCAACGTCAACATCCTGGTGCTCGACACGGAGGTGTATTCGAACACCGGCGGCCAGGCGTCGAAGTCGACGCCGCGCGGCGCGGTGGCCAAGTTCGCCGCCGCCGGCAAGTCGATCGGCAAGAAGGACCTCGGCATGATCGCCATGGCCTACGGCAACGTCTACGTGGCGCAGGTGGCGATGGGCGCGAACCCGGTGCAGACGGTGCGCACGTTCCAGGAGGCGGCCTCGTGGCCGGGACCGTCGCTGATCATCGCCTACAGCCACTGCATCGCGCACGGCATCGACATGGCCACCGGCTTCAGCCACCAGCGCGACGCGGTCAAGAGCGGCTATCTCACGCTGTACCACTACGACCCGCGCCTGGGCATGGGCGGCGCCGACCAGCCGCTGAAGCTCGACTCGCGCAAGCCGACCCAGCAGCTCGAGCAGTTCGTGATGAAGGAGGGCCGCTACGCGATGCTGGCGCAGGCCGATCCGGCGCGCGCCAAGCTGCTGCTGAAGCAGGCGCAGCACGACGCCGACGCGCGCTGGCAGCTGTACGAGCAGGTGGCCGGCGTGCACCGCGTGGTGACCGAGGAGGGCCACGCGCCGGCCGCCGCGCCGGCGGCGCAAGGCGAGGACAAACCCGCGGCGGCGAAAACGGAGGAAGGGCAATGAGCGTCGATCTTCGCACCCGTTACCTCGGCCTCGAGCTGGCGCACCCGATCGTCGCCTCGGCTTCGCCGCTGACCGGCTCGCTCGACAGCCTGAAGCGGCTGCAGGACGCGGGCATCGCCGCGGTGGTCCTGAAGTCGCTGTTCGAGGAGCAGATCGAGCACGAGGAGATGTCGGCGTCCAACCTGATGGACTACGGCGCCGAGCTGTCGCCGGAGGCGCAGGGCTTCTTCCCCGAGATGAAGTACAGCACGGGGCCGGACGCGTACCTGCAGCTGATCGCCGATGCCAAGCGGGCGCTGCGGGTGCCGGTGATCGCCAGCCTCAACGGCTACACGCCGGGCGGCTGGACCGGCATCGCGCGCAAGTTCCAGGAGGCCGGCGCCGATGCGATCGAGCTGAACGTGTACTTCCTCGCCGCCAGCGTCGAAGACACCAGCACCGAAGTGGAAAACCGCTATGTCGACCTGGTCGAGTCAGTGACGCGCCAGGTGAGCATCCCGGTGGCGGTGAAGGTGGCGCCGTACTTCAGCGCCATGGCCAACATGGCGGCGCGGCTGGCCGGGGCCGGCGCCCGCGGGCTGGTGCTGTTCAACCGCTTCCTGCAGCCGGACATCCTGCTCGACGAGCTGGAGGTGGCGCCGCACCTGGTGCTGTCGACCTCCGACGAGCTGCGGCTGGCGCTGCGCTGGATCGCCATCCTGCGCGGCCGCGTCGACGCCAGCCTGGCCGCCACCGGCGGCGCGCACACGCCGGAGGACGTGCTGAAGCTGCTGCTCGCCGGCGCCGACTGCGTGATGCTGGCCTCGAGCCTGCTCACGCGCGGCCCGAACCACGTCGGCGCTCTGGTCAAGGGCATCGAGGCGTGGATGAGCGAGCGCGAGTACACGTCGGTGGCGCAGATGAAGGGCTCGCTGTCGCAGCAGTCCTGTCCCGACCCGGACGCCTTCGAGCGCGCCAACTACATGAAGGCGCTGAAGTCGTACACGAGCGAGTTCGTCTAGCGTCGGCTAGGCTTGAGGGCGTGCGGCGCGCCGCGCGAGAATGCTGACCACCCATAGGAGATCGAGATGGCACTTCTGATCAACGACGACTGCACGGCCTGCGACGCCTGCAAGCCGGTCTGCCCCAACGAGGCGATCAGCGCCGACAGCCCCATCTATGTCATCGACGCGGACAAGTGCACCGAATGCGTCGGCGCGCACGACGAGCCGCAGTGCATCGACGTGTGCCCGGCCGACTGCATCGTGCCCGACCCGAAGCACGCCGAGTCGAAGGACCAGCTGATGGCGAAGTACCAGCGCCTGCACGGCTGAGCGCACCGCCGGCCGGCCGGCGCGACGCAGATCAAGCGCATCGCGCGCCGCGCTCCGCCCATCGTTGAGCGCGGTCAACGACCGCGCCGCGCCGCGCCGCTAGTGTTGTGACCGTGACGCGGGAAGGCATCCCGCAGTGGGCCGAAGCGGGGTTGCGGAAGTCGCAATCCGATCGACGCGGCGGCCCGGGGCCGAGCGATCGCAGGGAGGCGGTCATGCTGAGCCAGCCGGTCAGGACCATCATCGGGCAGCACGGCTTCGTCACCGCGCCGCCGAGCACCACGGTGCGCCGGGCGGCCGAACTGATGGCCCAGGGACACGTCGGGGCGGTGGTGGTGGTCGAGAACGACCACCTGATCGGCATCTTCAGCGAGCGCGACGCGGTGTTCCGCGTCGTTGCGCGCGGACTGGAGCCGGCCACCACGCCGCTGGCGCAGGTGATGACGCTGGCGCCGGTGACCATCGAGCCCGACTGCAGCTTCGGCCGTGCGATGGCGGTGATGCACGAGCACCACTGCCGCCACCTGCCGGTGGTCGAGAATGGCCGGCCGATCGGCATCGTCTCGGCCCGCAACGCACTCGATCCGGAGCTCGAGGACTTCGTCTGCGAGGAAAGGCGACGCATGCAGTACCAGGCCGGCTGACCGGCCTGGTGCGCTGCGCGTCCGCCGAGGTCGCAGGCCGCTGCGGCGCGCGTGTCGCGCGGCCTGATGCAGGTCCACCACAGGTGCCTCACGTCGCCGCGTGGGACTCGCCGGCCAAGCCGCATTCCGTTGACGGCCATCAAGAAGCGCGCCCGCAGTCCCGCCTAGGGTAGCGGGACTGAAAAACAAGGGATGTCACGGGAAGCGTGACACGACCCGGCCAGAGAGACGCCGATTGCTGCCGCAACGCGAGAGGACCGCGTAACGCACGCGCCAGAGGGCGCGGCGCCGACGGCGCCGCGCGAGCCGAGCAACGAACCGCTTACGCCGACGAAGACTGCCGACGATGAACCCCTATGCCGTCTTCCTGCTGTACCTGATCGCCATCCTCGGCTTCGTCGCCGTGATGCTGCTGGCGAACAAGCTGCTCGGCCCGAAGCCGGCGATGACGGCGATGAAGCAGGAGCCGTTCGAGTGCGGCGCCACCCTGCTCGACACGCGCGAGATGCACTCGGTGCCGGTCAAGTACTACGCGGTGGCGATCGTCTTCATCCTGTTCGACCTCGAGACGGTGTTCCTGGTCCTGTGGGTGCTCGGCGCCCAGCCGCTCGACGGCTTCATGATGGCCACCTTCGCCATCTTCATGTTCCTGCTGATCCTGGTGCTGTTCTACGTGTACCGGGCGCGGCTCCTCGAGGCGGTGACGGACTGATGACTTCACCCACCATCCCCATCCGGCCCGAGTCGCAGAAGTCGGGCGCCTTCGAGTACATCTGCACGCGCAAGGACGAGCTGATCGGCTGGGCGCGCAAGTTCTCGCTGTTCCCGTACCCGTTCGTCACCGCCTGCTGCGGCATGGAGTTCATGTCGGTGAGCGCCACGCCGTACGACACCGACCGCTTCGGCGCCGCGCTGCCGCGCTTCACGCCGCGCCAGTCGGACCTGCTGATGGTGGTCGGCACCATCACCCACAAGCAGGCGCCGGTCCTGCTGAAGGTTTGGGAGCAGATGTGCGAGCCCAAATGGGTGCTTGCCTTCGGCGTGTGCGCCACCAGCGGCGGCTTCTACAACAACTACGCGGCGGTGCAGGGCATCGACCGCATCGTGCCGGTCGACGTCTACGTGCCCGGCTGCCCGCCGCGGCCGGAGATGGTGATCGACGGGATCATGAAGCTGCAGGAGAAGATCGCCGGCCAGCAGCACCTCATCGTCAACGACAGGTTCTGAAATGAGCGCCCTCTTCGACCGCATCCGCGAAGCGCTGGCGCCGAAGCTCGGCGAGTCCTCGGTCGAGCACGGCACCCTGGTGCTGCGCATCGAGCCGCAGGCGCTGCTCGGCGTCGTCGGCGCGCTCAAGGACCAGTTCCGCTTCGACCTGTTCTCCGACGTCACCGCGGTCGACTGGCTGGGCCGCGAGCCGCGCTTCGAGGTGGTCTGGCACTTCTACTCGACCATGCACAGGCTGCGGGTGCGGATCAAGGCGCGTGTGAGCGAGGCCGAGCCGCTGGTCGACACCCTGACCGGGATGTACGGCGCGGCGCACTACATGGAGCGCGAGTGCCACGAGATGTACGGCATCGTCTTCCGGGGCAACCCCGACCTGCGGCCGATCCTGCTGTACGAGGGCTTCGAGGGCCACCCGCTGCGCAAGGACTATCCGAAGGAGCGCGAGCAGCCGCTGGTGCCCTACCGCGCCGGTTTCGAAATGCCGGGCGGGGAGTAGAGCCGTGGACAGCAAGCTTCCCAACCCCATCCGCCCGGCCTTCACCAGGAACGAGCGCGACGACACGACGATCGTCAACATCGGCCCGTCGCAGCCGGCCACGCACGGCACGATCCAGATCGTCGCCGAGCTCGACGGCGAGCGCATCCTGCGCGCCGACGTGCACTGCGGCTACCTGCACCGCGGCTTCGAGAAGGAGTGCGAGGCGCACACCTGGCACAACCTGATTCCCTACGTGGACCGCCTGAACTACTGCTCGGCGCTGATCAACAACTTCGCCTACTGCGAGACGGTCGAGCGGCTGATGGGAATCGAGATCACGCCGCGCACGAAGTACCTGCGCACGCTGCTGGCCGAGTACTCGCGGGTCGCCGACCACCTGACCTGCGTCGCGGCGGCGCTGATGGAGCTCGGCGCGATGACCGCGTTCCTGTACCTGGTCATGCTGCGCGACTACATCTACGAGCACCTGGCGGATCTCACCGGCGCGCGGCTGACCTACAGCTACGGCCGCATCGGCGGCCTGGCGCGCGACCTGCCCGACGGCTGGCTGAAGCGGCTCGAGGAGATCCTCGTCGAGTACGAGGAGTTCGTCGGCCGCGTGCACGGCCTGGTCGACCGCAACCGGATCTTCATCGACCGCATGCGCAACGTCGCCGTGCTGTCGACGGCGGACGCGATCAACTGGGGCTACACCGGGCCGATCCTGCGCTCCACCGGCGTGCCGCGCGACCTGCGCAAGGACACGCCGTACCTGGCCTACCCCGAGCTCGACTTCGAGGTGCCGACCGGCATCAAGGGCGACAACTACGACCGCTACTACGTGCGCATGCGCGAGATGGACGAGTCGGTGCACATGATCCGCCAGCTGGTGGACCTGCTGCACGAGAAGGGCGGC
>JBHJND010000629.1:0-4821 GCA_048497655.1 Caballeronia novacaledonica | reverse complement strand
ACCGAGTGCACGCACGGCACGAACTCGCCGTCCTCGCGCAGCACGTCGAACACCGCGCGGCCCATGCGCGTCATCAGCCGCATGTTGACGACCACGTACGGGCTGTCGCTCACCTCGACGCCGATCTGCGAGATGTGCGAGCCGAGCGGCCCCATCGAGAACGGGATCACGTACATCGTCCGCCCGCGCATGCAGCCGGCGAACAGGCCGTTTAGCGTCGAGCGCATCTGCGCCGGGTCCATCCAGTTGTTGGTCGGGCCGGCTTCCTTCGCCGTGTCGGTGCAGATGTAGGTGCGGTCCTCGACCCGCGCCACGTCCGACGGGTCGGACCAGGCGAGGAAGGAATTCGGCCGCTTGGCGGGGTTGAGCCGGTGCAGGGTGCCGGCGCGGACCATCTCGTCGCACAGGCGCTCGGACTCCTGCGCCGAACCGTCGCACCACACGACGCGGTCGGGCTGGGTCAGGCGGGCGATCGAGTCGACCCACTGGATCAGTTTCTTGTGCTTGACGTAGCCGGGGACATTCAGGCTGGTGCCGGCGGGGACTGCGCTCATCTTCTTGTGTCTCCTGACCGGGGCCGTTGCGGGCTCGCCGGTCGTCAGCTAAGGGCTGCCGCAGCGGATCTCGCTCCGCCGCAAGGCGGAATCAGTTTACCGCCGCCCCCCTGCGACCCGCCCCCCCGCGGCCTCGGCGCGCCTTTGACGCCGATCAGCGGTTGGCGTGTTTTGACCTCCCGCAAGCGGCTGCCGCGCACGCGGCTGCCGCCCGCCCAAAGCAAAGGGCCGGCTCGAGGAGCCGGCCCTTGGACTGCGGAAGCAGGCTGGATCAGCCGAGCGGCACGATCTCGACCGCCTGCGGGCCCTTCTGGCCCTGCTGCACCTGGTATTCGACGCGCTGGTTTTCCTTCAGCGTGCGGAAGCCCTTGGACTTGATGCCGCTGTAGTGGGCGAACAGGTCGGCGCCTCCGTCGTCGGGCTTGATGAAGCCGAAGCCCTTCGTTTCATTGAACCACTTCACAGTGCCTGTCGGCATGACTGACTCACTCCGGATAGACGCGGGATGCGCCCGCGGCGCGCAGGGCGATAGGTGCGGATTCGCTGGGGATGACTGCGACAGGAACTGCGGCAACAGATTGCAGGTAGGGCAGCAAAGACCGTGCTGGGCGACGCAAGAATCGACTGCGCCGACGAAGCTACCCGAACCTTGGCAAGAAAGCTACCCCCGGCGCTTGCCGCGCCGCAGCAGGGTCGTCGCTCAGCCTGCCTGCCACGCGCGCAGCAGTTCCTCTTCCCGCTCAGGAGCAAGGCCGATGCCCGGCGGCAGCGCGGCGCCGCCGTTCCAGCGCGCCGTGTCGCGGCAGGTTTCGCCTAGCGGCCGCAGCCGCAATCCGGCCGACCGGGCCCGCGCAAGGCTGACCTGGTTCAGGCCGCGACCGTCCTCGCCGGCATACAGCGGCAGGTCGGTCCAGGGGGCGACGCGGTGGCGGACGAGGAACGCCTCGTCCGGCCAGACGAACTCGGCCCGCGCACCGAGCGCGCGGCGACACTCATGCAGAAATGCGCCAAAGGTCAGCGGCGTGGCGGGCCCGCTGGCGTTGAATGCGCCCGCCCGCCGCTGTTCGAGCAGGTCGAGCATCCACGCGGCCAGATCACGCGCGTCGATGAACTGCACCGGGTAGTCGGGCGACGGCGGCGCGAGCACCGTGCCGCCGCGGACGAGCCGCTGCGCCCAGTAGGTGAAGCGTCCGCTCGGGTCGAACGGGCCGACGATCAGGCCAGGCCGCACGACGATCGCCCGCTCGCCGAACGACGCCTGCACCTCGTCCTCGCAGGCCGCCTTCAGCGCGCCGTAGTGGCCGGCAATGTCCTCGCAGTCGGGGCCGGGCGACGGCGCGCGCGGCGCCTGCTCGTCCTGGCCGGCGGCGGACGAGTCGGCGTAGACGCTGATGCTCGATACGAAGAGATAGCGGCCGACCGCATCGCGCAGCGCCTGCGCCGAGCGGCGCACCAAGCGCGGCAGGTAGCCGCAGGTGTCGACCACGGCGTCCCACGAGCGGCCGCGCAGCTCGGCGAGATCGCCCTCGCGCTCGCCGTGCAGCTGCTCGGTGCCCGCAAACAGCGCCGGCGCCGTCCGGCCCCGGTTGAACAGCGTCGGTTCGTGCCCGCGCGCCAGCGCCTCCTCAACCAGGTGGCGGCCGAGAAAACGCGTCCCGCCGAGGACCGGCAGCTTCATGCGCCCCCCTTGCGCGCCAGCAGCGGGCGGAGCAGCCGGAACGCCGGCCCGATGGTCAGCACCACGGTGGCCATGCGGATCGAGTGGAAGGCGGAAACCACCGGCGCCCCCAGCTGCAGCACCTTGGCGGTTATCGCCATCTCGCCGATGCCGCCGGGCGTGGTGGCAACGATCGCGGTAGGCACCGCCATCATCGCCATGCCCGCCAGCCACCAGCCGAACAGCGCCGACAGGCCGAGATAGATCAGCGTCACCAGCGCCACCGCCGCCAGGTAGCGCGGCGCGGCACGGAAGAATTCCGGCGAGAAGCGCGTGCCCAGCGCGATGCCGATCAGCAGCTGACCGGCGTTGGCGACCTCGGTGGGCAGCGCCGAAAAGGTGATTCCCTGCGCGGTTATCGCCGCCGTCAGAAGCAGCGGCCCGAGCATCCACTGGTTCGGCACGCGCAGCCGTGCCAGGACCACCGCGCCTGCTGCCGCCAGCGCGCCGAGCAGAAGCAGCCCGGTCATGCTGAAGCCGGCCGCCGCCGGCGAGTACGGATCGGCGCCGCGCACGCCCAGCCACTGCAGCGCAAACGGGACGATCAGCGACACCATCATGATGCGCAGGCTGTGCGCCGCGGCAACGCGGTCGACGCGGCCGCCGCTGCGCTCGGCCTGCGTCGCCATCTCGCTCGCGCCGCCGATGGGCGCGGCGAAGAAGCAGGTCACGACGCTCTCGCCGCTCAGCCGGCGCAGCAGCCAGGTGCCGAGCAGCGCGAGCAGCCAGACGAAGCCGATGTTGACGACGATCCACGGCGCCAGCCGCAGGATCTCGCGCGTGACCGTCGGGGTGAAGTACAGACCCAGCGCGATGCCGATGATCCACTGTCCGGCGTCGCGCGCATGCGGCAGGGCCGGCAGTCGCGCGCCCGACATGTTGGCGATCGCCAGGGTCAGCAGCGGGCCGGTGAACCAGGGCAGCGGCAGGTGCAGTCGGCTCGCCAGCACGGCGCCGGCGAGCGCCGCCGCCGCCGTCGATGCTCCGCGCAAGGCGCCGGTCGGCAACGTCATGCCGGGCCCGCCGCGGCGGCAGACCGCGAGGAAAGGCGCACGCGCCTCAGTCCGGAATCGACGCCACGGGCGCCACCTGCCGTGCCTCGCCAACGAAGTCGCGCAGCGCGCTGTCGAACAGCGCGCGGTCGACGAATGGTGCGCCGCGATGGTTGGCGCCGTCGATCTTCACCAGCCGCTTCAATCCGGGCTGCACCGCGGTGGCCGCGGCCAGCAGTTCGTCGCTCATGGTGTGAGGTATCACGCCATCGGCGGTGCCGTGCACCAGCAACAGCGGCTCGTTGACCCGGCCGATGCGCGTGCGCGAGTCGAATTCCTGCGTCACCACCACGTCGAGGAAAGGCACCCAGCCCCAGCGCGAGGCGCGGACCAGGTCGGTGATGCTGGTGAAGGAAGACTCGACGACCACGCCGGCGATGCCGTCGCGCTCGGCAGCCAGCGCGATTGCCACCGCGCCGCCGAGGCTGTAGCCGTAGAGAAAGCGCCGTCGCGGGTCGGGCTGCCGGCGCTGCAGTTCGTCGAGCGCCGCGTGCGCGTCCTGCAGCGCGGTTTCCTCCGAGGGCAGCATCGGCGTCGAGAGCCCGAAACCGCGGTAATCGATCGCCAGCACGTTCAGCCCGAGGCCGCCGAGTCGATCGATCCGGTACTGGCTCTCGAACAGGTTGCGCCTCGCACCGTGCAGAAACAGCACCGTCGGCGCGTCCGCCGCAGCCTCCCGATACCAGGCGTGGATGGTGTCGCCGTTGGCGAGCGCCAAGTCGAAGGCCTCGGTGGCAGGCGGCGGCGCGGCCTCGGCGAGGCGCGGATCGACCGCGGCGCGCTCGTGCTGGAAGATCGCCTTGCGCTGCCACGTGTCGAGCGAGGCGCAGCCGGCGACGCTGACCGCGAGGGCCAGTGCGGCGACGAGCAGTCGGGGTCGCGAAATCATGCGTTGCGGCGGCGAGGCCGCAAGTCTATGCGTGCCCGGCCCGGTGCGGCACGCCGTCCGGCGTGGCGCTCAGGCCGCCTGCCTCGCCCGCCGCTCGCGGACGATCCGGTAGATCCAAGGCACCAGCACCAGGGCCGCGGTCAGCGCCAGCAAGGTCGCCGAGATCGGGTGGGTGAAGAACACGCTCGGATCGCCCTGGCTGATCGCCAGCGCCTTCCTGAACTGCGACTCCGCCAGCGGCCCCAGGATCAGGCCGATGACCGCCGGCGCCACCGGGAATCCCCAGCGCCGCATCATGAAGCCGAGCAGGCCGAACACGTACAGCATCACGAGATCGACCGCCGACTGGTGCAGGCTGTACGCGCCGAGCGTCGCAAAGACGAGGATGCCGCCGTACAACAGCGGGCGCGGGATCTTCAGCACCTTGACCCACAGGCCGATCAGCGGCAGGTTCAGGATCAGCAGCAGGACGTTGCCGATGTACATGCTGGCGATCAGGCCCCACACCAGCGTCGTCTGCGTCTGGAACAGCAGCGGGCCCGGCTGCAGGCCGTAGTTCTGGAAGGCCGCCAGCAGGATCGCCGCGGTGGCCGAAGTCGGAATGCCCAG
>JBHJND010000628.1:0-3840 GCA_048497655.1 Caballeronia novacaledonica | reverse complement strand
GTGCAGCTGGCGGTGATGCAGGTGCTCTACGAGGGCTTCAAGGACTCCAAGTACCGGCCGGCGCCGCTGCTCGTGGAGATGGTCGAGGCGGGCTACCTCGGCCGCAAGAGCGGCCGCGGCTTCTACACCTACGGCTGAGGTCCGCCGCTACTGCGGCGGGTAGGTCTCGAACACCGGCAGGTCGTCGCCGCCGCAGGACCAGGCCGCGCGCGAGCCGTAGAAGATGCGCGCCGCCGGCTTGATCGGCGGCTCGTCGTCGAGCGAGCCGGCCGGCACTATCACCATGTCGGTGCCCGCCGGCTGGCGCGGCAGGCGGCCGCCGCAGGTGGCGCAGAAGGTGTTGGTGAAGCGCTGCGCCTCGGGCACCTTGTAGGCGCGCACCTGCTCCTCGCCGCTCACCCACTTCAACGTGCCCGGCTGCAGGAACATGTTCGAGGCGTGCCCGGTGCCGGTGGCCTTGCGGCAGCGCGTGCAGTGGCAGTGCAGGAACCGCTTCGGCTCGCCGCTCACCTCGAACTTCACGGCGCCGCACAGGCAGCCGCCCTTCAGCGTGGTCTGCGTCATCTCCCTCTCCGGTCGGTGGTCGAGCGGCGCAGGATAAGCGAGTCCCACGACGCGGGGCTGCCGGAAGTGCCGGGCAGCCGGCGCTCAGAAAAGCCCGCTGCCCTTCAGCGCCTCGGCCGTCAGTCGCGTCAGCTCGCCGACCTGCGCCGTCTCGTTCGCGGCGCCGGAGCCACGCGCGCGGCCGGTCCAGACGAGCCTGCCGGTGGCCGCGTCGGCGAGGCTGGCGCCCGAGACCAGCGCCGGCGCGAGGCTGCCGAGCGGCAAGGTGATGCCGATGGCGCCGCCGCTGCCGCCCCAGCCGCCCGAGCCGCCGGCCACGCCGACGCCGACCGAGCCTCCCGGCGGCGGCGGCGGGTAGGACCTTTCGAGCACCATCGACAGGACCGCGGCGGCGCCCGCCGCGCGCGCCGCGGCGAGCAGGGCGTCGTTCGGCGCCGGATCTAGCGAGGCATCGCGCGGCAGGTCCGGGCGCACCACCCTGATGCCGGCCGCCTGGGTGTCGGCGGCCAATCGGTCCTCGCAGATGCGCTCCAGCGTCGGGTCGAGGCCGCGGCAGACGACCAGCACCGCCCTGCCCTGCATCGACCGCTCGCCGAGCCGCGGGTCGCGCCACTGTCCTTCCATCTGCGGCGTGGCGCAGGCGGCGAGCAGCGTGGCGCCGAGCAGCAGCGCGAGGCCGCGCCGCCGCGGCGCCGGCGCGGTCGCGCTCGAAGGGGAATCGAAGCGGGTCGACATGGCGGCCCATGATAGGCAACCGACGGCGCGAGTACCGACCGAATAGAATCTCGGTTTGCGGCAGGCGCTGCCGCTACCCCCCATCGGATGAATTCGCTTCCCCCGCACGGCCCCCGGCCTGCACCCGCGCTGTCGGTCGTAATCCCGGTGCACGACGAGGCCGACAACGTCGGCCCGCTGGCGGCGGAGATCCACGCCGCCCTCGACGGCCGTGTCGAGTTCGAGATCGTCTACGTCGACGATGCGAGCGGCGACGACACGCCGCAGCGGCTGCGCGAGCTGGCACGGAACGATCCGCGGCTGCGCGTGCTGCGCCACCGGGCCAACGCCGGCCAGAGCACGGCGCTGCTGACCGGCGTGCGGCACGCGCGCGGCGCGCTCATCGCCACCCTCGACGGCGACGGACAGAACGACCCGGCGGACATTCCGGCGCTGCTGGCGCGCTGGCACGACGAGCAGCGCGCCGGCGCCGACGGGCCGCTGCTGATCGCCGGCTGGCGCGCCTCGCGCCTCGACACCTGGATCCGCCGCCTGTCCTCGCGCATCGCCAACGGCGTGCGCCGGCGGGTGCTCGGCGACGGCACGCCGGACACCGGCTGCGGGCTGAAGCTGTTCCGCCGCGACGACTTCCTCGCCCTGCCGTACTTCGATCACCTGCACCGCTTCCTGCCGGCGCTGGTCATCCGCCACGGCGGCCGCGTGGTCTCGGTGCCCGTCAACCACCGCCCGCGGCTGCGCGGCCGGTCGCACTACGGCGTCGGAAATCGCCTGTTCGTCGGCATCGTCGACATGGGCGGCGTGCTGTGGCTGCGGCGGCGCACGCGCCTGACCGCGGTCGAGGAGATCGGCGGCGCCGGCGCGACGCCGCTTCCCGTATCCCAGGAGTCAACGACATGGACCACGACCCCTTCTGGCTGACCGTCGGCTTCCTCGGCCAGGCACTGTTCTCGATGCGCTTCATCGTGCAGTGGATCAAGAGCGAGCGGATGAAGCGCAGCGTGGTGCCGCTGGCCTTCTGGTACTTCAGCCTCGCCGGCGGGGCGGCGCTGTTCGTCTACGCGCTGCACCGGAGCGACCCGGTGTTCATCGTCGGCCAGGGGCTCGGCATCTTCATCTACCTGCGCAACCTGTGGCTGATCTACCGCGAGCCGGTCGCCGCGGCCGAGCCTCCGGGCGCCGCCTGAACCGATGACACTCGACCCGCGGCGCCACGCGCTGCTGCTGGTCGGCCTGTGGTGCGCCGCGCTGCTGGCGGCGGTGGTCGCGCTGCGGCCGCTGACGCCGGTCGACGAGACTCGCTATGCCACCGTCGCCTGGGAGATGTGGAACTCCGGCGACTGGCTGCAACTGCGCCTGAACGGCGAGCTGTACGGCCACAAGCCGCCGCTGCTGTTCTGGCTGATCAACGCCGGCTGGTGGGTGCTCGGCGTCAGCGACTGGTGGCCGCGCGTGCTGACGGCCTCGTTCGCCTTCGGCAGCCTCGCGCTCACCTGGCAACTGGCGCGCCGGCTGGCGCCGACCGACAGCGAGGTGGCGCCGATCGCCGTGTTCGTCACCGGCAGCGGCCTGTACTGGGCGTTCTTCACCGGCGCGCTGATGTTCGACACCATGCTGTCGTTCTTCGTGCTGCTCGGCGTGCTGTTCATCGCCCGCGCTGCCACCGGCGGGCGGTGGGTGAACTGGCTCGGCGCCGGCGCGGCGCTCGGCCTGGGCATCCTGACCAAGGGGCCGGTGGCCCTGCTGCACCTGCTGCCGCTGGCGCTGCTGGCGCCGTGGTGGACGGCGCCTGTGCACCGCGCCGGCGGCGGGCCGCGCTCCTGGGGGCGCTGGTACGGCGGCGTCGGCGCGGCGGTGCTGCTCGGTGCGGCTATCGCGCTCGCCTGGGCGGTGCCGACGGCGCTCGCCGGTGGCGCCGGCTTCGGCCGCGAGATCTTCTGGAGCCAGTCGGTCGACCGCATGGCCACCACCACCCATCACCTGCAACCGGTATGGTTCTACCTGGCGACGCTGCCGCTGCTGCTGTTCCCGTGGCTGTTCGTGCCGTCGGTGTGGAAGGGCTTCGCCGGGCTTGCCCGCGCGCCGGTGGCGCTGCTCACGCGCTTCGCGCTGGCGTGGGGCGTGCCGGTGCTGCTGGCGTTTTCCGCCTTCAAGGGCAAGCAGGCGCAGTACCTGCTGCCGGCAACCGCCTCGTTCGCCCTGCTGGTCGGCGCCGCGCTGGCGGCACGCGACCGCTCCGGCACGCCGCCGCCGCCGGCCGACCGGATGGTGGTCGCCGGCGTGCTGTTCCTGCTGGCGGTGGCGATCGTCGTGCTGATGGGCCAGCCGCGCCTGGCCAACCTGATCCAGCCAGGCGAGCGGCCGGCGATCGTGATGACGACCGTCGCGATCGGCCTCGTCGTGCTGCTGCTGGCGCTGCTGCGCGCGAGAAGCCATGTCGCGTCGACGGCGATGATCGGCACCGCGAGCGTGCTGGTGCTGCTCGCCGCCTACGCCGGCCTCGGCCGCGCGCTGTTCGACAGCTATGACGTGCGACCGGTGGCG
>JBHJND010000627.1:0-3670 GCA_048497655.1 Caballeronia novacaledonica | reverse complement strand
CTGCGCATGTGCCAGTCGAGCCACAGCCCGCCGAGCTTGGCGGTGACGATCGAGAAGGTGACCAGCGCCACCAGCGACCAGTGGAAAAGCCGGGTCGGCAGGTCCCAGACTCGGACCCGCCCGCCGGCGGCGGGCCTTGCGCCCTTGCGCGTGCTGTCCATCGATGCAGCAAACAGCGCGGCAGGCGCCGGCATTCCCGTCAGGGAATGATTTCCTGCGTCTGCTCTTCCTTCTTCACCGGCTTGACCAGGTCCTCGCGCTTGACGCCGAGGTACATGGCGATGGCGGCGGCGACGAAGATCGACGAGTAGATCGACAGCCCGATGCCGATCGACAGCGCCAGCGCAAAGCTGTGCAGCGCCGGGCCGCCGAAGAACAGGATCGACAGCGTCATGCACAGCGTCGAGCCGTGGGTGATCATCGTCCGCGAGATGGTTGCGGTGATGGCCGAGTCGATCACATCGGTCACGCTGGCCTTGCGCATGGTGCGGAAGTGCTCGCGCACCCGGTCGAAGATGATCACCGACTCGTTGACCGAGTAGCCGAGCACCGCCAGCAGCGCGGCCAGGGTCGGCACCGAGAACTCCCACTGGAACAGGGCGAAGAAGCCGATGACCAGGATGACATCGTGCAGGTTGGCGATGATCGCCGCTACCGAGAACTTCCACTCGAAGCGGAACGCCAGGTAGACCATGATCCCGAAGCACACCAGCAGCAGGGCCAGCGTGCCGTCGTGGGCCAGTTCCTCGCCGACCGCCGGGCCGACGAACTCGACCCGCCGCATCTCGACGCCGGCATCCTGCGCCTTGAGGGTGGACATCACCTCCTCGGCCTGCTGCGCGGCGCTGACGCCTGGCCGCACGGGCAGGCGCAGCAGCACATCGCGCGAGGTGCCGAAGCTCTGCACCTGGAACTCGCCCCAGCCCTTGCCCTCGATCGCCGTACGGATCTTCGCCAGGTCGGCCGCCTGCGGGTAGGCCACTTCCATCACCGTGCCGCCGGTGAACTCGACCGACAGGTTCAGGCCGCGGGTGAAGATCGCGCCGACGGCGATGACGAAGGTGATGAGCGAGATCGCGTTCAGGATGCGCGAATAGCGCATGAACGGAATCGTGCGGCTGATCCTGAAGAACTCCATCTATCTGCCCTTTGTATTCCTATCGAGCCTTCGGCGAGGACCCATGGCCGCGAGGCGGCCGTGGCGGCTGCACCGGGAACTCCATCCGAGCGCCTCGCGGCCCCTCTGTCCGATCGGTCGTCAGGCCCGGGCGCCGGCGGTGCCACCGCCCCGCCAGACCTGTCCGACCGAGATCGACGTCAGCTTGCGCCGCGAACCGTAGACGAGATTGACGATGCCGCGCGAGACGAACACCGCCGAGAAGATCGACGTCAGGATGCCGAGGCAGTGGACGACCGCGAAGCCGCGGATCGGACCCGAGCCGAGCATGAACAGGAACACGCCGGCGATCAGCGTCGTGACGTTCGAGTCGAGAATCGTCGCGAACGCCCGGTCGTAGCCCTCGGTGATCGCCTGCTGGGCCGTCGCGCCGCGCCGCAGCTCCTCACGCACGCGCTCGTTGATAAGCACGTTGGCGTCGATCGCCATGCCCAGCGTCAGCGCCACGGCGGCGATGCCCGGCAGGGTGAGTGTGGCCTGCAGCAGCGACAGCAGCCCGACCAGCAGGCCGACGTTGACCACCAGGCCCGCCACCGAAATGAGGCCGAAGACGCGGTAGTAGAAGACCATGAAGACGGCGATGGCGAGGAAGCCGTACGCGGTCGCCTTGAAGCCGCGGTCGATGTTGTCCTTGCCGAGGCTCGGGCCGATCGTGCGTTCCTCGATGATCTCCATCGGCGCCGCCAGGGCGCCGGCGCGCAGCAGCAGCGCCAGGTCGTTGGCCATCTGCGCGCTTTCCAGGCCGGTGATCTGGAAGCTCGCTCCGAACTCGGACTGGATCGTCGCCACCGTCAGCACCTCGCCGCGGCCCTTTTCGAACAGGACCACCGCCATCGGCTTCTTGATGTTCTCGCGGGTGACCTTGCGCAGGACGCGCCCGGCGCTCTCGTTGAGCTTGATCGCCACTGCCGGCCGCTGGTTCTCGTCGAAGGTCGCCTGCGCGCCCTGCAGCTGCTGGCCGGAGAAGATCACCTCCTTCTTCAGCACCACCGGCGTGCCGCGGCCGATGGTGAAGCGCTCCGAGCCGAACGGGACCGGCGAGCTGCCGCCCACCGCCGCCTGGCCCTCGGCGCTGGAGTCGACCAGCCGGGCCTCGAGCGTCGCCGTGCGGCCGATGATGTCCTTCGCGCGGGCGGTGTCCTGCACGCCGGGCAGTTGCACCACGACCCGGTCGGCGCCCTGCTGCTGGATCACCGGCTCGGCCACGCCCAGTTCGTTGATCCGGTTGTGCAGGGTGTTGATGTTCTGCTTCAGCGCGTTGTCGGTGACCGCCTTGGCGGCCACCGGCGTCAGGGTGGCCACCAGCAGCAGGTCCGAGCCGCTCGAATCTTCGCGCAGGGCCAGGTCGGACAGGTTGTCGCGGAGCACGCCGCTCGCCTTGCTGCGGACGTCCGCCTCGCGGAAGCGGATCTCGATGCGGTCGCCGGTGCGGGCGATGCCGGCGTGCCGGACGTCCTTCTCGCGCAGCAGCGCGCGCAGGTCGCCGACCAGCGCGTCGAGCCGCTTGGTCAGCGCCTCGGCGGTGTTCACCTGCATCAGGAAGTGCACGCCGCCGCGCAGGTCCAGGCCGAGGTACATCGGCAGCGCGCCGAGGCCGGCCAGCCAGCGCGGCGAGCGCGACAGCAGGTTCAGCGCCACCACGTAGGTCGGGTCCCTGGGATCCGGGTTCAGCGCGGCTTCCAGCGCATCGCGGGCGCGGATCTGCGTGTCGGTGTCGGCCAGCCGCACGCGCGCGGTGAGGTTCAGGCCGACTGTCTCGACGTAGGCCGCCTCGTAGGCGACGCCGGCCGACTTGAGCGACGACTCGATGCGGGTCAGCAGGCCGGCGTCGACCTTCACCGTCGGCCGCTGCGACGAGACCTGCACCGCCGGCGCCTCGCCGAAGAAGTTCGGCGCCGTGTAGATCGCGCCGAACAGCAGCGCGACCCCGATGATCAGGTACTTCCAGAGGGGATATCGGTTCATGGCGTGTCGGGCCCGTGGGCGTGCCGCTGCGCGGCGTGCCTCACAGGCTCTTCATCGTCCCTTTCGGCAGCAGCGTCTGCACCGCGCTGCGCTGCATCGAGATCTCGACCGGCTTACCGTCGACGGCGGAGATCTGCAGCGTGACGTACTGGTCGGACATCTCGGTGATCTTGCCGATGATGCCGCCGGCGCTCATCACCTCGTCGCCCTTGTTCAGCGCCTCGACCATCGCCTTGTGTTCCTTCTGCCGCTTGACCTGCGGCCGGATCAGCAGGAAGTAGAAGACGGCGAAGATCAGGACCATGAAGATGATCGAGGTCCAGGCGCCTTCGCCGCCCTGGGCGGCTGGCGCGGCCTGCGCGAGCGCGTCGGAAATGAAGAACATGTGGACTCCGGGACGTCAGGGCCGGCGGGCCGGCCGATGGATCGGCAACGAGGTGGACGGTTCTGGCCGCCGCGCGGCGCTGCAGCCAGCGCCTTGCCTGCGCATGCGCGGCCGGCCGGGGAAGCGCGGATTATATCCAGCGT
>JBHJND010000626.1:0-1913 GCA_048497655.1 Caballeronia novacaledonica | reverse complement strand
GTCACAGAAGTCGGCGATGAACTCGCCGACAATCATGCCGGCGACGACCGTCTCGGCCACCGAGTTGCCGCCCAGCCGGTTGAAGCCGTGCATGTCCCAGCAGGCGGCCTCGCCGGCGGCGAAGAGTCCCTTCAGGTCCGGGCTCTCGCCGGTGTAGTTGGTGCGCACGCCGCCCATCGTGTAGTGCTGCGCGGGCCTCACCGGGATCATCTCCTTCACCGGGTCCACACCCAGGACGTAGTGGCAGATCTCGAAGACCTCGCGCAGGTTGTGCTTGATGTGCTTTTCGCCGAGCAGCGTGATGTCGAGCCAGATGTGATCGCCGAAGCGCGATTTCACGCCCTTGCCCTTGGCGATGTGCTCCTCCATCCGGCGCGAGACGACGTCGCGCGAGGCAAGCTCCTTCTTCTCCGGCTCGTAGTCCGGCATGAAGCGGTGGCCGTCGGCGTCCTTCAGCAGCCCGCCGTCGCCGCGGCAGCCTTCGGTGACGAGGATGCCGGCCGGGAAGATGCCGGTCGGGTGGAACTGCACCGCCTCCATGTTGCCGAGCGCCGCGACCCCGGTCTCCAGCGCGACCGCGTGGCCGATGCCTTCGCAGATCACCGCGTTGGTGGTCACGCGGTACAGCCGCCCGGCGCCGCCGGTGGCGATCGCGGTGGCCTTGGCGACATAGGCGACGAGCTCGCCGGTGATCAGGTTGCGCACCACCGCGCCGTAGCAGCGTCCGCCCTCGTGGATCAGCGCCAGCGCTTCGGTGCGCTCGTGCACCGGGATCGCCGCCGCGATGGCCTGGTCGCCGACCGCCTGCAGCATCGCGTGGCCGGTGGCGTCGGCGACGTAGCAGGTGCGCCACTTCTTGGTGCCGCCGAAGTCACGTTGCGCCACCAGCCCATGCGCCTCGTCGCGCTCGGTGATCGTCACCTTCTGACCGTTGATGACGACCTGCCGGTCGCCCCGGCGCACGCGGCTCCACGGCACGCCCCAGGCCGCCAGCTCGCGCACGGCCTTGGGCGCCGTGTTGACGAACATGCGCACGACATCCTGGTCGGCACCCCAGTCGGAGCCGCGCACGGTGTCCTCGAAGTGCACGTCCTCGTTGTCGCCCTGGCCCTTGATGACGTTGCCGAGGCTGGCCTGCATGCCGCCCTGCGCGGCCTTGCTGTGCGAGCGCTTGACCGGCACCAGCGACAGGATGATCGCGTCGTGGCCACGGCGCCTGGCCGCGACCGCCATGCGCAGTCCGGCGAGGCCGCCGCCGATGACCAATACGTCGGTGTAGACGACTTTCATCGCTGTTCCCCCTTGAGCCACGTCGGCCACCAGGCCGGCGGCGCGGCCGTCGGCGGATCCTGCAACCACGCCGGCACGTAGCGGATGCCCGGATTCAGCCGATGGTCGTAGCCGATCTTCATGTAGGCAGCGAGCGTGGTGAGACCCAGCACGATGAAGAACACCGACAGGGCCCACTTGAGCTTCTTCAGGTTCCTGCGGGTGGCGTTGTCGTCCTCTCCGGCGAACCAGTTCCACTTGACCGCGAGGCGGTACAGGCCGATGCCGCCGTGCAGCTCGACGGCGAACAGCAGAACGATGTAAAGGGGCCACCAGCGTCCGCTCCAGACGCGGTCAGCCGACTCGAACGGGCCGATCATTCCCGGGTGCATCAGCATCTGGTACAGGTGGACCGATGCCAGGAAGAACATCGCGAAGCCGGTGACCACCTGCCACCACCACAGCGTCGTGTCCTCGTGCCGCATCATCGCCATGTGATCGCGGTAGGCGCGGTACTGCCCATAGTTGATCGGGAACTTCCGCACCGCCAGTGCCGCGTGCAGGATGAACAATGTGAAGACGGTCGCCACCACGCACGAAACGATGAACGGGTAGGCCCTGCCGAAGAAGAAGTAGCCCTCGAA
>JBHJND010000625.1:0-3022 GCA_048497655.1 Caballeronia novacaledonica | reverse complement strand
GCGCGCGCCTACCTGGAACGCGTGCTGACCAACCTGTCTGCCGGCGTGATCGTGCTCGACCGCGAGCTGCGGCTGGTCACCGCCAACCACGGTGCCGCCCGCATCCTCGGTCTGCCCGCGGCGGCCGGCCGCCGCAGTCTGGCCGAGCTGGTGCCGGAGTTCGCCAGCCAGGTGCAGGCGGCGCTCGCCGACCAGTCGCTGGCCAACCTGCCGAACGAGTCATGGCAGCGGCAGATCGAAATGAAGCGCACCTCGGCCGCCGACGGCGAGACGCTGTCGCTGCTGGCCCGCGGCTCGCAGCTGCCGCTGGACGACGGCGCCGGCTACGTGGTCGTCTTCGACGACATCACGCAGGTGATCTCGGCGCAGCGGGCGCTGGCCTGGGGCGAAGTGGCGCGCCGCCTGGCGCACGAGATCAAGAACCCGCTGACGCCGATCCAGCTGGCGGCCGAGCGGCTGGAGATGAAGCTGGCCAGGCGCCTGTCGCTCGAGGACGCCGCCGTGCTGACGCGCGGCGCCAAGACCATCGTCAACCAGGTCGCGGCGATGAAGCGCATGGTCGACGACTTCCGCAACTACGCGCGCGTGCCGCCGGCGCAGCTGGCGCCGCTGGACCTGAACGGACTGGTCGAGGAAGTGGCGGCGCTCTATGGCGCCGAGCGCGGCAGCGGCAGCGATGCGCCGTTGCGGCTGGAGCTGGCGAGCGGCCTGCCGCGCATCCTGGGCGACCCGACGCAGCTGCGGCAGGTGGTGCACAACCTGCTGGCCAACGCGCAGGAAGCGGCGCTGGGCAGCGGGCGGCCGCCGCGGGTGACGGTACGCACCGAGCCGCTGTCGCCGCAGGCCGGCGCCTGGCCGCAGGCGATACGGCTGACCGTCGAGGACAACGGCCCGGGGTTCGCAGCGAATATACTTCGCCGCGCCTTCGAGCCTTACGTGACGACCAAGCCGAGCGGCACGGGACTCGGCCTGCCGATAGTGAAGAAGATCGTCGAGGAGCACGATGCGCGCATCGAACTGGCGAACCTCGGCGCGGGCGGCGCGGCGGTGACGGTCGTCTTCCGGCGGCTCGCCGATGCCTCGCAGGCGATCGCGAACGCTGCGGCTTCGGTCCATTGACATGTCCACCATTCTGGTTGTCGACGACGAAATCGGGATCCGCGAGCTGCTGTCGGAGATCCTCTCCGACGAGGGGCACGCGGTGCTGACGGCCGAGAACGCCGCCGCGGCGCGCGCCCTGCGCCAGGCCGAGGCGCCCGACCTGGTGCTGCTCGACATCTGGATGCCCGACACCGACGGCGTGACGCTGCTCAAGGAGTGGGCGGCCGGCGGCCAGTTGACGATGCCGGTGATCATGATGTCCGGCCACGCGACCATCGACACGGCGGTCGAGGCGACCCGCTTCGGCGCGCTCGACTTCCTCGAGAAGCCGATCGCGCTGGCCCGCCTGCTGGCCGCCGTGCGCAGCGGCCTGGAACGCGGCAAGTCGAAGCTCGGCGTGATGGCGGCCGGCGCGCCGGCGCTGGCCGCGGCCGCCGCGCGCAGCGAGGCCCGGCCGGCGGCCGAGCCGGCGCGCGAGGCGGCGCCGGCGCCACCGCCGCCGCCGGCCAACGCCGCGTCGGTGCCGCTCGACCAGCCGCTGCGCGAGGCGCGCGACCAGTTCGAGCGCGTCTACTTCGAGTACCACCTGGCGCGCGAGTCCTACTCGATGACGCGGGTGGCCGACCGCGCCGGCCTCGAGCGCACCCACCTGTATCGCAAGCTCAAGCAGCTCGGCATCGAGCTGGTGCGCGGCAACCGGCGTGCGCCGGCCGAGGAACCGGCGGCCGGCGAACCGCTGCCGCAGCCCGCCGACGGCGGCGATCGCTGACGGGTCAGCGGCGGCGCCGCCGACGAGCGCTGCCGGCCGGGCGGAAATGAAGATCATCATCCTCGGTGCCGGGCGCGTCGGCACCTCGGTGGCCGAGAGCCTGGTCTCCGAGGCGAACGACATCACGGTCGTCGACAGCGACCGCGACCGCGTCGCCGACCTGCAGAGCCGCTACGACCTGCGCGGCCTGGTCGGCAGCGCCACCCAGCCGTCGCTGCTGAAGGACGCCGGCGCCGACGACGCCGACATGCTGATCGCGGTGACCGCCATCGACGAGGTCAACCTGGTCGCGTGCAAGATCGCCGCCGACGTCTACAACGTGCCGACGCGCATCGCCCGCGTGCGCAACACCGAACTGCAGCAGCACCCGCGACTGCTCGGCGACGAGGGCTTCCGCGTCAGCCACATCATCTGGCCCGAGCAGAGCGTCACCGACATGCTGCTGCGGCTGATCGAGTTCCCCGAGGCGCTGCAGGTGCTCGACTTCGCCGACGGCCGGGCAAGCCTGATCGCCGTGCGCACGTTCACCGGCGGCCCGCTGGTGTCGCACCCGATCGAGGACCTGCGCAAGCACATCCCGGGGGTGGACACCCGCATCGTCGCCATCTTCCGCAACGACCGCAGCATCCAGTGCGAGGGAACGACGACGATCGAGCCAGGCGACGAGGTGTTCTTCCTCGCTGCCAGCGGCAACATCCGCACCGTGATGCGCGAGCTGCGGCGGATGGACAAGCCGGTCAGGCGGGTGATGATCGCCGGCGGCGGCAACATCGGGCTGCGGCTGGCGCGGGCGCTGGACACCGGCGAGGGCATCGACGCCGCCGCCGGCTTCAACGTCAAGATCGTCGAGCGCAACAAGCGCCGCTGCGAGTACCTGGCGGCGCAGCTGTCGAGCCGGGTGCTGGTGCTGAACGGCGACGCCACCGACGAGGACCTGCTCGGCGAGGAAGGGGTAACCGATTGCGACCTGTTCGCCTCGCTGACCAACGACGACGAGAACAACATCATGAGCGCCCTGCTGGCCAAGCGGATGGGGGCGCGGCGGACGATCGCGCTGATCAACCGCCGCAGCTATGGCGAGCTGATGCAGGGCAGCCGGATCGACATCGCGATCTCGCCCAGCCACGCCACGCTGTCGAACCTGCTCAAGTA
>JBHJND010000624.1:0-1896 GCA_048497655.1 Caballeronia novacaledonica | reverse complement strand
CACCCGCTGCTGCTGGCCGCCGGAGAGCTGCAGCGGGAATTTCTGCGCCTGCTCGGCGATGCGCACGCGCTTGAGCTGCGTCATCGCCCGCTCCTCGGCCTCCTTCTTCGGCAGCCTGCCGACCCACATCGGCGACAGCGTCAGGTTCTCCAGCACCGTCAGGTGCGGGAACAGGTTGAACTGCTGGAACACCATGCCGACTTCCTTGCGCACCTTCTCGATGGCGCGCACGTCGTCGGTCAGCTCGGTGCCGTCGACGATGATGCGACCTTCCTGGTGCTCCTCGAGCCGGTTGATGCAGCGGATCAGCGTCGACTTGCCCGAGCCCGACGGCCCGCAGATGACGATCCGCTCGCCCTTCTTCACCTGCAGGTTGATGTCGCGCAGGACGTGGAAGTTGTTGCCGTACCACTTGTTCACCTTGTCGAAGGCGATGATGTGGTGGTTGCCGTGATGCGAATGGCTGGCTTGGTGGCTCATGGGCGTCGCTCGGCGATGCTGCGCTCCCGGACGGGGTCGGGGGCTGCGGAACAGGGTGGCTGCCTCATCGCGACTTGCTCACGTTCAGCCGCTTCTCGATCCACAGGCTGTAGCGCGACATGGCGAAGCAGAAGACGAAGTAGATCGCGGTGATGAAAAGGTAGCCCTCGATCTTGAACGGCCGCCAGTTGGCGTCCGAGTTCAGCGCCAGGCCAAGCGCGCCGGTCAGCTCGTACAGCGACACGATGGTCACCAGCGAGGTGTCCTTGAAGATCGAGATGAAATTGTTCATGATGCCCGGCACCACCATGGCGAGGGCCTGCGGCAGAACGATCTTGCGCTGCGTCTGCCAGTACGACAGGCCGAGCGACTGCGCCGCCTCGACCTGGCCCTTGGGAATCGCCTGCAGCCCGCCGCGCACGATCTCCGCCATGTAGGCCGCGGCGAACAGCGTGATGCCGACCAGCACGCGGATCAGCACGTCGATGGTCAGCCCCGGCGGCATGAACAGCGGGAACATGAAGCTGGCCATGAACAGCACCGAGATCAGCGGCACGCCGCGGATCAGTTCGACGTAGATCACGCAGAAGGTGCGGATCGCCGGCATGTCGCTGCGCCGGCCGAGCGCCACCAGCACCGACAGCGGGAAGGCCAGCACGATCGACAGCGTCGCCAGCATGATCGTCAGCGGCAGCCCGCCCCAGCGGTCGGTCTGCACGACCGACAGCCCGAGTCCGCCGTACATCAGCCAGAAGAAGACCGCCAGCACGACCACCCACACGGCGGCGAGCCACGGCTTCCAGAAAGTGCGGATGCAACTGGCCACCAGCAGGCCGACCAGCACCAGCGTCGCCACCTCCGGCCGCCACTGCTCCTCGTAGGGGTAGCGACCGAAGATGATCAGGCGGTACTTCTCGGCGACCACCCCCCAGCAGGCGCCGCTGCCGCGCGCCGCCTGGCAGACGTCGGCGTCGGTCCGGAAGACGGCGCTGAACAGCGCCCAGTCGGCGAGGCCTGGCAGCCAGTAGACGAACAGCGCAACCAGCGCCACCGTGGTCAGCGTGCTCCGCCAGTTGCCGAACAGGTTGCGCCTGACCCAGGGAAGAAATCCCTCGGTCTTGACCGGCGCCGGGCGCGCGGCAATGGGCTCGAAGACGGCGCTCATCTCACCTTTCCTTGATCGCCGCGCGCTTGTTGTACCAGTTCATGAACGCCGAGGTCGACAGCGACGTGGTCAGGTACACCAGCATGATGATGGCGATGCACTCGACCGCGCGGCCGGTCTGGTTGATGGCGGTGTTGGCGATCGACACCACGTCCGGATAGCCGATCGCCACCGCGAGCGACGAGTTCTTGGTCAGGTTCAGGTACTGGTTGGTCATCGGCGGGATGATCACGCGCAGCGCCTGCGGCAGC